>JAFGPJ010000100.1 GCA_016936275.1 Sedimentisphaerales bacterium | reverse complement strand
CTCGATATGTACGGCCATGCCCATCACGGCGTCATAGCTGATTCCACGTGTCTCGCGCAGTTTTGTTGCCATTTTTACCGCCGGATGATCGCAATGTCCGGCGAAGTTCTCGTTAAGATTTTTCATATATGACTTCGACTTGCATCTGTTGTACTCCGGATTGCCGGCCAAATGAAATATAACGCCCATCAACTCTACCCGCGGATCTATCACAACCTTCAGTTTGGCTCGATCCTGACTAACTGTTACTTTATCGGGTTCCGTGGCTCCTGCACAATCAATAATTAAAGCGAACGATAATATTACCGGCAAAGCTTTAGCCGGGATTTTCCATATACACTTCACTTTAATACTCCTGAGCTTCAAATTCGGACAGACAGATTAAAACAATTGCGAAACCACCTTCATCAATCCAGCCAGTACCCAGATTATAAGCGAAACAACAGCCACGCTGGTTGCCGTGTACCTCAGCAAATTATTAGGGATCAAGAACGAGCCGATTATCGAAAGCACGAGTACCGCTGTAATGCACTTGGCAAATAAATCATATCGGGCGGACCACGTGCTTACCGGATGCGAATTCGGTGGCAGCGTCTGGGCCCACGGGCCGAGAAAAGGGGCGATAAAAGCATTGGATTGACTGATGCCGCCCGGTTGGGCTGTAAAAGATATCAACACTCCCAAAAAAGCCGGGATAAGTAAAAGCAAACTATAAACAACCAACAAAATAAGAATCCTTTTAAGCGATTGATTCATAATAAACAGTTAAACATGCTCTACCTTGTTGTTACTTGTTTAAATTTATCGTACACCTTTTGATCGTCATTATATCCGTTAAACTCGAACGGCTCATACTGGTTGAGATTTTTGTGCATAAAGCCCCATGAGCATCCATTATCCACGCTCACCCGAAGTGCCTGTACGGCCTCATCGCCGACCTTGTCGTCCTCATTGCAGACAATCGGCTTGTTGTATTTCTTCAATGCACCAATCCGTCCGGGTATGTCTATAACTTTCGTTCCGTTGAAATGAATCAAAATAAAGTCCGCTTCCTTTGCAACCAGGTCGTTCATCCTGCCGTGGCCCAATCCACTGGCCGAGACGAGCATGCCCGGCACGGTTTTTTTCACAAGGCGTATCAGCTCGACTTCGCCTTCGGCTGTCTTAATAATGTCGTGGTCGAATCCGCCGTGATCGTACTCATTGGCAATCTCGATGGCAACATTCGTAAAACCGCTGTCTTTGACCCAGTTAACGGCATTCACAACCGCGATCTTCACAGCCTGCTCATCCTGCAGTATCTGGTCCTGCCGTTGATAAAAAAGACCCAAAATAACAACCATGCCGCGTTTATCGCATTCCTCGATAACGCGCTTAATCCGGCCCAAAGATTTTTTCCGCAAAGTCCCGTCCGGCCTGAATGCGGAATTGACCGCACCCTCATAACCCGGAAATCCGCCCTGCAGGTTCAGCGTAAAGGCACGTACGCCGTACGAATTGTATTCCGGAATCTTCGAGACAAAGCGGCCGGTGTTTTTATCCGAATCGAAATCGGGCCGTTTTCTGTCTTCGAACGTGCTGTTGACCATCCGAACGTTCATAAGCAGCCCCTCGGCGGCCGTGCAGGGACAGGTAATCTTGCCGTTAATGTGCCATTGTGTGCCGTCGATAGAAACGGTAGTTCCTCCCGATGCGATAGAAACGGCATACAGGAACAATGTTAAGTATAAGGTTCGTTTCATAACAAAATTGTACGATGCTTAATCCCGTTTATCAAGTAGCAATGATTCGCAGTATTTCTGTAATCCCGTCTTGCCTTGTTAAGCATGGCGGGTATAATCACTCTCATGGTAGAAATATCAAAAGTCCCGTCAGAACCAGTCCATCAGTCAACGCGGCAACGAGCCGCATGTTGTTTGTCCCGGCTGCTCTTGTTGCTTATGGTGGGCCTGCTCATAACGCAATCTACCGAAGCCGGGGAACAGCTCATGGCCTATGTCGGCACGTTCAGCTCGCCATTGCGTGACATGCCGCCGACGCAGGTGGATTTGCCTGCCGGAAATGGACGCGGCATTCACCTGTTTCAGGTGAATCACACCACCGGGGCCATGACACCGTCCGGCGTCTATGAGACGGGAACGAGTCCGAGCTGCCTGGCTTTGAATGCTGCCGGGACCCGCCTGTACTGCTCCAACGAGACGGACCTGGCGGGCGAAGGCAACGAAGGCACGGTCAGCGCCTTCGCTATCGACCGGGCTGACGGGCGGTTGAAACTTCTCAATACCGTTCGTTCAGGCGGAGCCGGACCGACCTATGTGAGCGTACATCCTTCCGGCAGGTTCCTGCTGACGGCCAATTATTTTGGCGGCTCGGTAGCGGTACTGCCCATTCTGCCTGACGGCGGTCTGGGCGTCGCTACAGATATCAAACTCGATCAGGGAACCCTGGGACCGACGAAGGCAACGAACGCCCCGCCCGGAACCTTTGCCTTCAGCGGACACGACCGAACTCATGCGCACATGATTCAGGCCGATCCTTCGGGACGCTTCGTTCTGCACGTCGATTTGGGCCTGGACCAAATTTTCATCTGGAAGTTCGACGACCGCAAAGGCGTGCTCACTCCGAACGACCCGGCCGCGATTTCGCTTCCGCCGGGAGATGGGCCGCGGCATTTCTATTTCCATCCGAACGGGCGCTGGTTATATTCCATTCAGGAGGAAGGCTCGAATGTCGTTCTGTTTGACTACGATGCCAGGAAGGGGCAGCTTACCGCACGGCAAACCGTCTCTACTCTGCCGCCGGGATTCGCCGGCAGCAATTTCTGCTCTGAAATCATGGTTTCCGCCAATGGCCGCTTTCTCTATGCAGGCAACCGCCTGCACGACAGCATTGCGATATTTTCCGTCGGCGACACCGGCGTCCTGACCTACGTCACAGAGCAATGGACGCGGGGAAATTATCCGCGCAGCTTCAATTTCGACCCGACCGGCCGCTTTCTTTACGCCTGCAATCAGCGCAGCGACAACCTCGCCGTCTTCCGCGTTAATCGCAAAACGGGCGGCCTGACCTTCACCGGCCACTATACACCGGTCGGCAACCCATCGAGCATCGTTTTCCTCGATCTCGCAAAGAAGCATTAAATTATTACATATCCCAATATCATGTCAAAAAGTTTAACTGCAGATTTACCCCATGAGACATCTCATGGGATTAAAATCAACTTTCATTTCTCCGGTAGTGGATGACAAATGAACAGCGATTTGATAGTATGGACGTGATATATTGCGACAGGAAGCTGCCTATGAGCATTGACGAAAAGACTATTCGCGAGCAGATGGTGGTCATCTGCCGACGGCTGTATGACAAGGACATCGTGCCCGCCAACGGGGGCAACGCCAGCGTGCGCCTGGACTCGGGCGAAGTGCTGGTCTCGCCGACAGGCCAGGCCCTTGCCGATGCGAAGCCGGACTGGTTCGTGAAGGTGGACCTGCAGGGCAACAAGCTGGCGGGCGAGCTGGAACCATCATGCGAAACGCCGACTCATACGTTCATCTATCGCAAACGCCCCGACGTTCGCGGCATCATCCACGGGCACCCGCCCTTCGCGACAGGGATGGCCCTGGCAGGCGAGCGTTTCGGCCCGCCGAGCCACCCTGAGGCATTCGTATATGTCGGCGAGGTGGCATGGATAGACTATGCCACGCCGGCCGAATTGGCTGAACGTCTCGCTGAGTGTGTCCATAAGCACGATGCGTTTTTGTTGGGCAATCACGGCGCTCTGACCCTCGGTGCATCCCTGAAGCAGGCCCATTTCTGTATGGAATCGCTTGAAATGCATGCTCGGGCGCTCACGCTGGCGAGGATTTGGGGAGGGGCCAAACCCCTGCCGCAGCAAGCCATAGAGCAACTTAAGCACTTACGCCGAAAATTGAAAAATAGATAGCTGCCATGCCCGCTGAGCAAGATATAAAGCAAAAAAATCTAAGTAGACTGGATAATTGGCGAATTAGTGAATTAAGTTCGAATCACTATTCCTGAAATACTATTCTCAGCACACAATATGCACTAAGCATCACACAACATCAATTAAGGACGCCATCTCACGGAGATTTTGCCATCTACTATTTACGATTGATTAGTGAATCACTGAATAGATGACGTCAGGCTATCAAGACATTTGGCGGCTCGAATTCGAGCAATCTTTACTTGACTGAGACAATCGCAATCTGTATACTAAATATCAGCAAAAAAGAGTAAACCATTCAGTATATTGTTATTTGGAAATGGGGGGAGGAGAGATGATTATGAACCATCCGGAAAGTTCACGATTTATTCAGACAATCACTATAATCCTCGTTTTGGTATCATTTAGTTCATTAGCATACTGTAAGGTAATCTACGTTGACGATGATGCTGTAGGAGCCAATGACGGCACGAGTTGGGAAAATGCCTATAAGTACCTTCAGGATGCTTTAGCTGACGCAGATCCGGCCGAAAAGCCAATTGAGATTCGTGTAGCACAAGGTATCTACAAACCAGATCAAGGTAAGAACCGGACACCCGGCAATCGAAATCACACCTTCCAACTCATCAACGGCGTAACTATCAAAGGCAGCTATGCCGGCTTGGGTGAGACGGATCCTGATGCGCGTAACGTCAGACACTACCACACGATTTTATCCGGCGACCTAAACAGTGATGACATCGATCTATTTGCCCTGAACAATCCCTTTGGATTCCTGGATGAACCGACGCGTGCCGAAAACAGTTACAGTGTTGTCAAAGCAATAAGCAATGATAAAACGACCGTGTTGGATGGTTTTACTATTAGTGGAGGAAATGCCAACGACATGGCCGATTTGTGGAATCCCCATCACATCGGGTCTGGTATTTATATCACTAAGGGCGAACCGGTCTTGATAAACTGTACATTCACTGGAAATTCGGCCCATTTTGGTGGTGGGATATTCAACGGCGGCAACCCAATCATTACGAACTGTATGCTTATTAGGAATGCTGGCTGGGAAGGTGCCGGGATAAGAAATCATAATAGCAATCCTGTGATAACCAACTGTATGTTTATTGGGAATATTGGTTATGAAGGTGGAGGCATACTCAATCATGGCATGAGTAATCCGATCCTGAAAAACTGTACATTCAGCGGAAATTCAGCACTTTTTTGGGCTGGCGCAATTTACAACCATGGGAGCAGCAGCCCAATTCTGACCAACTGCATTTTATGGAACAACTTTCCTGAAGAACTATATAATTCCGAAGATAGTGAAGCTCTCGTTGAGTACAGCAACATCCGTGGTGGCCAATCCGGCGAAGGAAATACGGATACAGATCCCGACTTCATAAATCCTGGCTATTGGGCTTATATAGACGATCTTAATATCAGTGTCAAACCGAACGATCCAAATGCGATGTGGATTTGTGGAGATTACCGTTTGACTCCATGCTCACCTTGTATCGATAGTGGGGATCCGAATTATATCAGCGAACCAAATGAGACGGATATGGATGGCAATTCCCGAATAATCGCCGGACGGATTGATATGGGTGCGTACGAATACCCATTTGTCTATGATAAACCTGATGAAGGAACAACTCCCGGAAGCTGGCGAAAATATTCAGAAAATCCGGTATTTTCTGCAGGCGAGTATGAACAATGGGATAGCCGTCTCAACGGAAGTATTGCTATCCTGAAGGATAATGAAGAGCCGGTAAACAAGTATAAAATGTGGTATGTAGGAGGAAATCAATTCGTCGAAGGTGTCGGCATAGGCTATGCGACATCCTCCGATGGGATAAACTGGTTCAGAAATGAAAATAATCCTGTGTTAGAGCCGGTAGAGTGGTGGAATACCAGTGGTTTCAGTGGTATTTGTGCCATCAAAGATGGTTCCGTTTATAAACTCTGGTATGAAGGTGTAGATAATCAAAACACTGCACGTATCGGTTATGCGACGTCATCGGATGGAATTAATTGGGATATAAACAACAATCCGGTATTTTCTCCAGGGTACAATGACGCATGGGATAATGAGGACGTTGGAAATCCCTGCGTTATTAAGGAAGGCTCAACATATAAGATGTGGTATTGGGGAGATAACAAATTGGCTGATATTGACCAGATAGGCCTTGCTGTATCGGATGATGGAATTAAATGGCAAAGAGCAGCAAGTAATCCGGTTGTTGCTCCCGATCCGAGTATTTGGTGGCAGGATGGTGAGGGAATAGGAACGCCGCACGTTTTAAGGGTTAATTCCGGCTATGTAATGACATATCATGCAGCCGACCAGATAGAGAATATCAGGATCGGATTAGCAACATCCAGCGATGGCTTAGAATGGAAAAAAGAGAATGAGCCAATATTGGATCTCGGCGATGAAAATAGTTGGGAAAGCATAGGAATCATAACTGGTTCGTTTATCCAGGACACGCGGCACTTAAAGCTGTGGTACCTCGGGATTGATGCTTTTGAAACTATCAAAGTCGGTTTGGCGATTTCCTGCGATGACATAGTCTTTGATATTGAATCCGAAATCTGAGCCCTATATTTCTCCACGCCATTTTTATAAACGCCGTCTCACGGAGACCTTGAAATTTGCGATTTTCGATTTATGATTGACCATCGCTTTGTGCCCTATGCGGCAGAAGAAAGAGTGCCGTGTAATGGAGATTTTCTCAGAAAAAACTTGATTTTGGGGGCTGAAATTAGTATAATACTTAACAAAATAAATATAGGATGGAGAATTTAGAATTATGAATTGAGAATGTCGAATTTTGCCTTTCAAGTTATGCCTTATGACTTATTTCTTATACATCTTCGTGTTAATCTGGGTCCATCTGCAGTTAACGACATTATATTCTTCGTGTATCTTCGCTCTCTTGGTGGTTTTGATCCTATTTGAAAAAACAAAGCCAATGTCAAGATAGGCAATATGATGTTAAGTTAACAATAATAAGGGTTTATGGAGATTTTAATGATTTTAGGCGGTTTTGAGCAGCGAAAAACAAAGCCAATCAAAGCCAACTTAGACACAATCAAAAAAAGTTGGGTGGGAGAAATTCCCCAAATTATCGTGTGTTTAAAACTTACCTATTACTATCTTTTTTATTGATTTTCATGAATAAAATCATACAATTAATATAGGTTAACATTATTTCGGCACTTGATTTTGGAAAGTTGGAGTTTAGACGTGCACAAACCGAGGGGGTTCACATTAATCGAATTATTGGTGGTAATCGCTATTATTGCGCTTCTAATGGGCATTTTAATGCCGGCCCTGCAGCGGGT
>JAFGPJ010000099.1 GCA_016936275.1 Sedimentisphaerales bacterium | reverse complement strand
ACCAGTGGTAGGAAAGCTTGTTTCGGTCAGGATCGGATGTCCCGGCTGCACTTAGCTTGATTGTTTCCCCGGATTTGGCAGTCAAGTTGGCCACGGCTTTGCTTTTGTCGTTATTAAAAGCAACTATCGGATTATGGTTCGCTGCCTCAAATGTTTCAGCCACACACCAGTCCATCCTGGCTGCAAAATCGTGCTGGTACGCCTCTCGCCATCTCCAGATTGTTGCCTGGTCGGAAGTATATTCAAGGCCGTTATCAGCTATGACCGTATCCTGGGCGCCACGCGCGTTTGTCCAGATAGGTCGTGTCTCGGCATACGTCTGGCAGAGTACGTAACGCCCGCTCCAGCCTCCGTACGAAGGGCTGATTCGGCTGCCCAATCCGTTGCTTATCAGGCCGATGAACGAAGGTGTGTCACCTTCCATGATATATGCAAGTTTCGGATAAAGTGCCCCGAGCGGGCCGTGGCCTTTGATAATGTTTCGCTCAAGCCAGGGATTGTCGACCAGCTCGAATTTATGGAAGGGGCTGTTCTTATACTGGCGGTCGCCGGAAATACCCGTCCACGTGGCTTTGTAGTATTCATGGTGACCCACCTCACTGGGCGTGACGATATAGAACAAATTCGGAAAAGTAATCCGCATCCAGCGCCCGGAATTGTCCTGGTCGGAAATTGTATATACCCGCAGCCTGGAAACAAAAGTGTCTAGTTGTTCGGGACTTCTGGTATATTTGACATCCCAAAGCGCCTGGGCCAGGCAGTTGGCACCGCCCCAGATACTGATCCACACGGGACGTTCGTCCGGTCTGTCAACGGCCTCTATAATATGGCGCGAACCTTCGGAGCTTTTGCCGGGCCCAACTCCTTCCATACCGAACTCAGGCAACCCGGCCTTGGCGACGCTTAGCAAATGTTCGGTTGTGGGATATCCCGGCGTGTGTTTTAAGAGATTCTCTCGTACCTTACCGTATGCTTCGACTCGCTCACGAATCTTCTCAGGACGGACTTTATCTCGAAGCCAAACCGAAGTTGTCGCTATTAGGCCCTCAACTTCGTATTCGTTGGAATAAACCAGAAAGCGCACCATCGACTCTTCGTCATCCGGCTCGTTTGTAATGTCGGTCAGCACAATCACACGAGGCTTGTCAAGATGTTCAAAAACAACTTCCTCATCTGCCAGGCAGGCTTTTGAAAAAATACTTGAGATAATGACTATAGTGAAGAGTAAACGTTTCATAATCAAGCTCCTATATAGACCACGTAAGTAATCCTGGACAAAACTGTAATCGAATCCTATATAGGCGTCAAGGTCTTTGCCAGACTTGAAATACGCTTGAACTCGAAGCTGTTGTTTAATAAGATTCTTTGCAATAAACAGATGTGAATGTTGGGCAATTATGAGAAGAATTATTTCAGTATCGCGCAGAACCGATATCCCCGCGTTTTACGGCGACTGGTTTATGCGCCGGCTCGAAGAAGGTTTTGCTGGCGTGGTTAATCCGTTTGGGGGGCGGAAATATATTGTGCCTTTAAAGCTCGAAGACGTTACCTGCTTTGTGTTCTGGTCCAAGAACTTCAGCCCTTTTCTTGAGAACCTGAAAATTATAGACCAGATCGGATATAAATTCTATTTCAATTACACAGTGACGGCACTGCCGGGCGTCTTTGAAAGTGACGTGGAAAGACAGGCTGCAATTGAAGGTCTCAAGCAGCTTAGCGGGACGTATTCACCTCAGCATATAAACTGGCGGTTCGACCCGATCATAATCTCCAGCGTTTGCGACCGCGACTTTTTCATCAAAGCATTCGAAGAGCTTGCCTCTGAATTCGAAGGACTGGTTGAGCGTTGTTATTTTAGCTTCGTGACGGAATATGGTAAGGTCAAACGCAACTTCGAAGAGCTGGAAAAAACCAAAGGTGTGAAAATCGCAAATTGCAGCACAGATTTTAAAATCGATCTGGCGAACGAATTGTCCGAGGTCGCGAAGCGTCACGGTATGAGGATGTTTTCATGCTGTGGTTATTACCTGGTAAACGGCGATATCCAAAAAGGCCATTGTATTGACGGGGCTGTTATCGAGAGCTTGTTTTGTCCCGAAGGACTTGTGTATAAAGAAAAGCCTACAAGGGCAGAATGCGGCTGCACGGAAAGCTCCGACATCGGCACCTACGACACCTGCCCCCACGGCTGTGTTTATTGTTATGCCAATGTAAACAAAAACAGAGCTCGCAAAGCGTTTGAAAATCACGATAAGGAATCAGCTTTTTTAGGCTTCAGCAAATCAAAGTCCGACAAATGGCTTGATGAAATCTGCAATGCCTGATTTGTCCCAGGTGTTTACCCGTGTCTTTGAGCCATTCTGTTCTTAAGGTAGGCTGCCGTGATTCCGAAAACGAATCCCCCTATGTGGGCGAACCAGGCAATATTCGAATAATCTGTAATGTTGTGTATCAACCCAAACACCAATTGTAATAAGAACCATATGCCCATGAAAATCCACGCGGGAACACCCACTATCCTGGTTATGAATAAGATCCTCACCTTTGCATACGGATAGAAAATCATATACGCACCCATCACTCCGGATATTGCTCCGCTGGCACCGATAGCAGGTATGGACGAGTTGTGGTTGAAAATGCTATGCAATATGCTCGCTGCAGTGCCACTGAATAGATAGAAGACGGTGTACCAAATGCGGCCTAACCTGTCTTCGACATTATCTCCAAAAAGCCAAAGAAAGTACATATTGCCAATCAGATGTAAAATCCCTGCGTGAAGAAACATGGACGTGATTAATCCTACGCTGAAGAAATCGCCTGCTATAAATCCAAAGATTCGAAAGAATTCCTCTGCGTCTCTAATCCATAATACTTCAGCAAGAAATGTGAGTACACATAATAAAATAATGCTGACTGTTATGACCGGAAATCTCATACACTCCTCTTCGTCCGAGAGAGGCAGGATCAAGCGGGGCATATAATACATTCCGATATTAGTGCTTTGCATTAATTCCCTTCCCAATTGACCGATTTCTTTTATATGCTCCAGCTTTTCGGCTTGCCTGGCGAGGTCAGCACCGATTTTTACGGCAGTGGAATCCTGTTTGATGTACTGTGCAATTTTAAATACATCCCCTCCATCTGCCCATATACCATGACAGTTGGGGCACTTTTCCAAAAAGACATTGGAGTCATAGCAGTAATTGAATGTTTGCATCGGTATATCGCAACGGGGACAGGATTTGTCGTTTTCAATGGTTTCATTTGTGTTTTGTACTTGCCGACGTTCGAACAAACGTGTTTTTTCGGGTAAAACACCGTCACTCTTCGCTAATTCCCTGAAAAAAGTGACGAATTCACCTGAGTCAAACCAAATGCCTTTACAGTGAGGACAAATATCCAGTACGTCCGATTTGACTTTGATTCTTCTCAGCTTGTGTGAACAAGATGGACAGTTCATCCTGTGTAGAATATCGAGAATTGTTGGGCAATACAACTTTTAAAGAAATCCGGCGATTCACGGACCATTTACAATGTCATTGCCATTTAAGCTGCTGTTCGGGGCCTTATTCCGTTGCCAGGTTTAGCACTAATTGCTCCATAGCCACTTGTGCCTGTGTTTGGCCGGTCTTGATTTCGTAGTCGGTTTCGCCCAATTGCTGGAGGTATTTGCCGACTTGTTTAAGGCTGATTTTCTGCAGGTGTGCGAAAAAAGCGTCCGTGTTTCCCCATATTCGGAGTCTGTTTTCGATTTGATCCTGCCGCACGCCATTGTCCAGCAGTATCTTTGCGTTGAACATCTTGCGGATATGATATGCGAAGGCGCCGACGACGGTGTACTCGGTCGATTTGTCTGCTTCGAACATACCTCTTAAGCGTTCTATTGCTACTCCGGCATTGCCTGCGATGATTGCGTCTATCACGGCGAAAGCATTGAATAAACGGTTATGTCCGATGAGAGACTCTACGTGCCTTTGTGCTATGATTTTCTGATCGCCGACGTACAAAGCCAGCTTGTCGATTTCACTGTACAGCCGTGTAAGCTCATCACCGGTCAATTCAATTAAAAGTATTGCCGTGGATAAGCTCAGCTTTTTATCGTGCGCATCGGTTGCGTATTCCATCAACCGATACGGCAGCTCCTTTCGAGTTGGAGGAGCAACAGTGATAAGTTTGCCTACCTTCGGGAGTTTCTTTGCAAGTTTGGTGCGTGAATCCCAGGACTTGACGGTCAATATTAGTCGTCCTGTAGGGCAGGGATTATCAAAATATTTTTCGAGCAGCGAACGATTATTCGATATGAAATCGTCGGCTCCTTTTATGCGAACGACTCGTTTACCGGTCAAAAACGGTGCTGTCCGCAGTTCATCCAGCACATCTGATGCCGAGACCGAATCTGCGTCGGCGTCAAAGAGTCCGGTAGCCCGTTGCGATAGCTCTAAAAGTCCGTCGAGAAGCTCCTGGCATTGTGAGCTTACAAGGGAATCATCTTTGCCTGCAATTACGTAAATTAACTCTGCCATTCTCGTTCAGCGTTCAGTATTCAGCATTCTGCGTAGCTCGCGGCATGCAGAGCCAGGAACTCCGCATAAAATTAATTTTCCTCTTCCTCGGACACTATTTTTTCTGCTGCAACGAGCTTGTCGCCTTCTTTGAGTTTTATCAATCGCACGCCCTGGGTATTGCGGCCGATCGAACGGATTTCGTCGAGACCGGTGCGGATAATCATCCCGTTGGCGGTGATCATCATTAAGTCATCATTACTCTGGACCGCCTGTAGCGCGACGACTTTACCGTTGCGTTCGCTTGTCTTTATGTTTTTCAAACCAACCCCTCCGCGGCTCTGCGGCCGGTAATTTTCAAGGCCGGTCCTTTTGCCGTATCCGTTTTCACATACCGTGAACAGAGCGGCCTTTTCCTCAACTATCACCATGCCGACGACGGCATCGCCGCTGCGCAGATTTATGCCCTTGACTCCTCGCGAAGCACGGCCCATCGAGCGGACCTGGCTTTCATCGAAACGTATCGTCATGCCATCTCGCGTGCCGAGTATAATGTGATTGGCTCCCGTAGTTAATGCTACATCGATTAAATCATCGTTCGGGTCCAGATTAATGGCGATGACCCCGGTAGCTCGTGGGTTGCTGTAGGCCGACAATTTAGTTTTTTTGATTATACCGTTTCGCGTGGCCATTACTAATTGTTGCTGTTGTGCTTCTTCGCCTTCTTCGTCTTCGAAACTGCTTACGTTGATGATCGAGGCGATTTGTTGATTTCCAAGCTTCAACAGGTTGACAATATTTCTGCCCTTGCTCTGTCTGGACAAGCTCGGGATGTCATATACTTTCAGCCAGTAGCACTTGCCTCGATTGGTAAAAATCAGCAGATAATCGTGTGTAGAGGCTATAAACAGATGCTTGATGAAATCGCCCTCTTTTGTATCCGAGCCTATGATTCCTCTGCCGCCTCTGGCCTGCTTGCGGTATGTGTCTATCGGAAGCCGCTTGACATAACCGCTGTGACTTACCGTGACGATAACTTCCTCTTCGGCAATCAAATCTTCCATGGCGAACTGCTCGGCTGCAGCGGTGATTTTTGTACGCCTGGCGTCGCCGTATTTTTCCTTTATTTCATAAATGTCTTCCCTGATGATGTCCAGCAGGATTTGGTCGCTTGCCAATATCGCCTCATAGCCCTCTATCTGCTCGGTCAGGTCGGCGTACTCTCGGGCGAGCTTTTCCATCTCCAGGCCGGTTAGCCTCTGCAACTGCATTGTCAAGATCGCGTCCGCCTGCGGGCCGGTAAGAAAATGTTCGCCCTTGCTCATTTCCTTTATAAAAGCTTCGGGCAGGATTTTCTTTAGCGTGGCCACTTCGGCCAGTCGTAAAGGCTTCTCCATCAAATTCAGCTTCGCGGTTGGGGTGTCCGGCGATTTCTTTATCAAATCGATTATCTCGTCGATGTCACTGACTGCCAGGAGAAGCCCTTCGAGAATGTGGGCCCTGTTTCTGCATCTTTTCAGTAGGAACCGGCTTCGTCTGCGGATGACCGTTTTGCGGTGCTCAATGAAGCAATCGAGCATCTCCCTGATATTGAGTGTTTCAGGCCTGTTATTGACCAGCGCGATGTTAGCAATGGCGAAAGTGGTTTGCAGAAGGGTGTAGCGATACAGCTTGTTCAGCACGATTTCGGGTTCTGCATCTTTTTTCAGATCCACGACAATCCGCAGTCCGTGACGGTCCGATTCGTCCCTGACGTCGGCCACTTCGGGCAGTGTATTATTGTGAACACATTCCGCGATCTTCGAGACAATCGTGGTCTTGACGACCATATACGGTATTTCGGTGATGACAATTCTGTCTCTGCCCTTTTTGTTCGTCTCGATATCGACTTTCCCGCGAACGGTCAGGTGGCCCCGGCCGGTTGTGTAAGCGTTCATAATACCTTTTTTGCCGCAAATAATTCCGCCAGTTGGGAAGTCCGGGCCGGGCAGGCGCTTGATGATATCCTTGAATCCGCAAGCCGGCTCGTTAATAACTAAGAGCAGGGCATCACAAACCTCGGCAACATTGTGCGGCGGGATATTCGTGGCCATTCCGACAGCTATTCCGGTGGAACCGTTGACCAGCAGGTTCGGGAACTTTGACGGCAGCACCGTCGGCTCGGTCCGGGTTTCGTCGTAGTTCGGCACGAAATCGACAGTGTCATGCTTGATATCTTCGAGCATGTCTGTTGCCGGAGCTGCCATCCTTGCCTCTGTATATCTCATCGCTGCCGGCGGATCCGAATCGATGCTCCCGAAATTACCCTGAGGATCGACCAGAGTATAGCGCATATTCCAGTCCTGGCCAAGCCTAACGAGCGTCCCGTAAGTTGCCTGGTCGCCGTGGGGGTGATAGTTACCGCCGGTATCACCGACAATCTTGGCGCACTTTCGGTGCTTGCTTCGGGGGCCGAGGTTCAAATCGTTCATCGCGACCAGGATGCGTCTTTGTGATGGTTTCAAGCCGTCCCGAACGTCCGGCAGCGCACGTGAAACGATTACGCTCATTGCATAGTTGAGATACGAATTCTTCAGCTCATCGAGGATACGCATGTCCTCGAATTTTTCCGCCGTATGGTGTCCTGTGGACTGTGGTTTTTCGATTTCCTTCATATATTCTCTGTTATCCTTAAATGACGATCTTGGGCAAATAGAATACCTTTAACCACTTAAAAAGTCAACAAATTGTCGCTATTTAAATAGGCATATAATTTAATTTTTTCTTTCAATATGAAAAAACCCGAACAAAGCTTTTTAGACAAAGATATAATGTTAAAGAAGTAGAAGCTTTAAGAAATATTTTTTGAAGAAATATAAGACTAAAACAATCTTATATATTAAAGCAAATTCAAAAACCGGAGTCGAAAAATAAAAACATACGCTGGAAAATCAAACTAACTGGAAAAGAGAATTAGGAACAGATATCAAGTCGGAAAACCCAATTATCAAATATCAGAGTCTTTGACGAAGTTGCATTTAGGTCGGTGCCTTTCGCGACCGAATGAAAGGAAAAGGAATAGAAATGAACGCTTACAAAAAAATTATGGAAAGTATAGCTGTGTTTTTATTTTGCTTATTGCTGTTTGTAAATTCGCAAGCTGAAGAACCAACAATGGTAGAATGGGTCGATGTCAATGTTCTCGTGAACCTTGTTGATGCCAACGATGCCGATTACGTAGAGGCTGTAATTAAAAAGGCAAATACGATTCTGCAACAGGCCAGAATCCGTCTGATATTGAAAAAGGTCAATAAGGATGTAGAAACAGGTAACGGCGATGCAGACTTGACCGACGCCGAAGGCTATAAGGCTGTGGAAGAAGGCAAAAAAGAGTTAGAGAAAGCCTTTGGGGCCGGTAAAGGACTTAAAATAACCGTAACCGACGACGTCTGGACCGAGAAACCCAACACAGTCGGCTGGTCCATACATCGCAACCCGGTGATATTTGTTGAGAAGGATGCAGATCCGAATTTAATGGGTAATACCGTGGCCCATGAGCTTGGTCATATCTTTACCCTGGAACACAGAGAGGATGCAAATGACGTTACTAATCTCATGTCTCTCGTGAGAGTCCTTGGCCATAATATATTAGATGTCAATCAAGCCGATGAGATTTTTATGGAAATCAAAAAAAGAGGGACAACGTATTTACGCGTGCCCGAGCCTCTTCCGGCCGAGGGCGAAACAGGTTCGGCCGGAGTAGTATATCCTTTCCGTGGTTTTGGAGCGGTTTTTGACGGTTTAGGAGATGTACTTGTCACTGATCCGCTTACCGGCATAGTACAAGAATCCAACGATCCGGCATTCAGTTTAGCTGATGTGGATGAAATATTAATCGGTATCGATGATCCATATAATCCGGGCGGGTTCGTGAATACTCAGATTCTTTTAGGCGACACTATTCCACATGAAAACATAGAATTCTTTGCGGATTTTTCGTTTTACATCTACGAAGAAGGTACTCAACCCGAATACCCCCCTGACGCAACAGCTACAATTTACAGAACAGAGGGAATATGGTACTCCGAACTGTACAATCCAAGCTTCTTTACGTGGCCTGTGGGAGAGCCACAGATTTTCGAAAACGAGAGGTTTGACACCGGCCTTCCGGAGGTACTCGTTAATCAGACTCTGCAACTACTCATTCCAGTTGAAAGTCTCAATGGGGCCCTAAGCGGCAGTTTCGTTCTCGGCAACTCCCATTATATATTGGTTCACGGCAACACATGGGTAGCGGATTACAGGAATAATGATGTTACACCTACAATTTTGCAGGATACTACGGATTTCACTTATATACTCCCTGAAGGACCTCCTCCGGGACCGCAGATTCACTTTACACACACCGGCATATCCGGTCACGGATTTACACCTTTCTCCGATGTGGGTATATGGCTTGACAGCAGTATGGTTGATACCACCCAGGCTATCGATGATGGATCTTTTGAATCTGTATTTCCATCCCTGGTGGAACCTCTTCCTGGTCCGGGTGATAATACTCCATTGCCTCCATTTAGATCCGGCGTTCATTCTGTCCTCGTTATAGAGAATGATGACAGCGGTCCTCATGGAGCGCCCCATGCAATTGGTTTTTTCGAAGTTCCTTTTGGACAAGTTGGAGACGATGCCGAGTTGATAAATGGTGCATTGAGCCTTGATAATCACAGCACTACTTTTGATCCGGATGACAATCGGGCACCTGCCGGTGTGTTTACATGCACTGCGGCCTTCACTAACAACACTCAAACTAACTTTTCAAACGTGTTTTTCGAGATAGATACATTGACCGGAGATAACAGAGTACTAAATGCTCTCGATGGTGGTAAGGAAGGTGCACGAATCCCGGCTCCGGTTGTACTCAATGCCGGTGACTCGTTTGAATCCGTATTCGAAATCGGCCTGGAGAATCCCGGGCCTTTCAGTTTCTTTGTTAACGCTTTTGGAACTCCTGATGTGCTCATCGACCATTCCGGGGGATCTATTGATCTAACTCCCCAGCCAACGACCCCGATCGATAACACCTTTGTGATTGACAACTTTTTAGATCCCGTCGGACCTTTGAACGAATTTACAAGGAATACCAATATACTTGGCGGCGAACGTGACTTTGCTTTCACTTTGTCTGGCGACGGCGCAACAGGTGAATTTTTGTCCACGGGAAATTCTTTCAATGCAAATTTAAATTTCGGAGACTTCGGTTTTGGCGGTGCCGACTTAATCTATGACGGTTTGGATGAAAGTCAGGACCTCGATTTTAGAGGACTTGGCGGCATCGACCTGACTAATGGAGGACAATCAGATCAGTTTGTCATAAAAGTCAATAACGTCGAAGGTACCTGGTTTTTGCAGATTTTTATCCACACGGATGAAAATAATTTCTTCGGTGGCGGCGGGGAGCTTCCAACAGACGGCCCATTCCCTCAAGATGTCATATTCCCATTTGACAGCTTCAATTCCGTTGGCAATCCCGACCTGACTGATACAGGTCTTATAGGGGTGTTCTTACAGAACTCACACGGAGCAGGAGAACAAACAACGAGTGTCGAGTTGGATTCTATTTTAATAAATTAAAGTGAATCCGACTCATAATAAACAGGCTCCGGTATTGATGCTTCTGACACCGAAGATTTTGAACGATAAATCCTCATTTTCGAGGCAGCAATTCTGAGTCCAAAGGTTCAATATATATGTTGCGGAATTCTATTGGGCTGCCTTCGCTTTGGAGGCATATCCAGCCGGCCGATACAGTCGCGGCGGTCCCTTCGTTCTGGAACACGCCGTTGACATAACACCGGATTGTGTCTTTATCGCAATAGATTTCGTAGGTGTTCCACCGGCCGGCGGGTTTTTCGCTGCTTTGCTTTTTCTTGGGCGATACCACGAATTGCTTCTCGACGTTCTGCATGTCTTTGCCGTCAACGGTTATTCCCGTGCCGCCTATCAGGACGAAATCTCCGGCACTGCCTGATTTTAGCTGACATTCGATACATTTGGGCCATACCTGATCTTCTCCATAGGCATGAAGCAGCACACCGCTGTTGGTGGGCTCATCCGGCCAGCGCCATTCGAGATGCAGTCGATAGTTAGCATATTTGTCTTTGGTCCGCATATATCCGTTGGGTTTTCCCTTGCAATGGATTACGCCGTCTGTTACCGACCAGACGTCGTTGACGTTAAGATTTTCATCGGGGAGGTACAATTTCCAGCCGGTAAAGTCTTTGCCGTTCCAGAGCATAATTTTCTGCCAGGACCCGAATATGCCTTGCCGGCAGCCCGCCGTCGTCGATAAAAGTATTGCCGTAATGCTCAGCGTGAACAACGTCCTTACAGTTTGTCTCATTTTTTGTCTCCGTTAACTTTATTGGTTATATTTATTTCTAAAACAATGAGCAGGACAATCTCTGATTTATGTTGCAGTAAAATATCATATATGTGCTATAATAGCAACAGTTACAGGATTTAATGGCAGCATGAAATTCGCTCAAAAACAGAACATCTATACATTTTCCTCGTATAGATGGGCACTTTGGCATACGTATTGATTTAATGAGGATGCAAATGAAGACCGAAAGAGTGAAGAAATACTTACACAGCCTTTGGAAAGAATGGCGAATCCCCTTATTTTTCATTGTTTTTGTTGTTATCCCCGTGAAATCGTCTTTGGCGGATTGGAATTGGGTCCCAACCGGCTCGATGAATCCAACGATTCTGGAGGGCGACTTGATCTATGTGGACAAGATAGCATATGATCTTCGGATTCCTCTGACTATGCATCGGCTGGCGAGATGGTCGGATCCTGAGAGAGGGGACATCGTAATTTGTTTTTCTCCTGAAGACGGCGTCCGGCTGGTCAAGAGAGTGGTTGGCCTGCCGGGCGACACAATCGAGATGAAAAACAACACGCTATTTCTTAATGGGAAACCTGTCGGCTATACGAGAATCGGCCGGGATTTCAAGGAGCTTCCATCCAGTAAGCGGAAAGTTCGGTGTGTTTTAGCAATAGAAGTTTTAGGCCGGATTTCTCATGCCGTAATGAGCATTCCTTCGATTAACGCGATGCGGAATTTCGGACCGGTGACTGTGCCGCA
This sequence comes from Sedimentisphaerales bacterium, assembly GCA_016936275.1. Classification (GTDB taxonomy): domain Bacteria; phylum Planctomycetota; class Phycisphaerae; order Sedimentisphaerales; family Anaerobacaceae; genus JAFGPJ01. The sequence continues at coordinate 488 of JAFGPJ010000099.1, read as the reverse complement.
GGGCAGCTATTTTGTATTGGGCGATAACCGAGACAGCAGTAGGGATTCGAGATATTTCGGATTTGTAGATAGAGAATCGATCATCGGCAAGGCAAAAGGTGTAATCGGTTCATTTGACATAACCGATAAATATCAGCCGCGATTCGGAAGGTTCTTTGAATCTTTGAATTAATCGATTTTATATATTACAGTATATCCTGGATGGCCGTAAAAAGTTAATCATGCCTTAACGCCACGACGGGGTCGACACGTGCCGCTCGCATTGTAGGATATATTCCGGCACCCAGACTTATAAGAATCGAGAAAACTATAGCCCCTAAGCAAAGCCACCAGCGAAAACTGAAGTAGTCCATGTGGGGGGCGCCCTGTTTGATCATGAAATAGTTTACGATTTGATTAATTAGCATACTCACCAGCCACCCCAGTATAAGTCCTAAAACGCCGCCCAGAAAGCCGATTGCTCCGGACTCGAAAAGGAATATTTTTTT
>JAFGPJ010000098.1 GCA_016936275.1 Sedimentisphaerales bacterium | reverse complement strand
GCCGAAATAAAGGCAAAATGGCCGGACCGGCAATAAAATGCAGAAACCAGGCTTAAAGTGCTATAAGGAGATGCTCATGGAGCAGGAGCAGTCAAAAATTATTGTTGAGTCCGGAATGGACGTCACAATTGTGACATTCACAGAAGAGAGAATCGTCGATGAAGAACAAATAAGAGAACTTAAGAAATCCTTCGAGCCTATTATTGAAAAGAACCAGGACAAGGAACTAATTCTCAATTTTGTTAATGTAAAGTTTATGACTTCCGCCCTTTTAGGACTTCTGGTTAGACTCCATAAAAATGTATGCGAATTGGGTGGTCGGCTGCGACTATCCAATTTAGACTCGAATCTCCGCAAAGTCTTTGAGATTACGCAACTGACGAAGGTTTTTAAAATAACTTAAGCCGAGAAACGTTGGCGAACCTGAATCGGGTATCCTGTATACTGCATGACCGGCTATATTAAGGAATGCTTCGTTGAAATGACTGTTGAATAAGCACCCATTTATTCTTCGTTCCAGCGTTTTATCACGAAGCGCAAGACCTCATCATCGATCCTGACAACCGTATTTTTATACAGCATTCATTCTGCAGATATTGTTCAATCTGAACAGCGATCTAATTCTGCCACCATATCTTCGTGTTCGCTCTGGGGATTGTAGTGATCTATAGCCTCTTGAATGATCATTCTAACATTTTCGTCGAATGTCCAGGACTTGGGAACAAACCTGTAAACGCCTAAATCGGATAATGCCATCATTGCGCCGGCTGACTGCGCATATCCTGAGATAACCACGCTAACGATGTTGGGATAATCTTTTTTGACGATTTTAAGTAGTTCGATTCCACCCATCCCGGACATAATAAGATCGGTAACGATTATATGCACCTCTTCCCGCTTGAGGATTTCAAGTGCTTCTTCACCGCTCCTGGCAAAATATTTATCGTATGGCTCATTCGTGACGCTTTTTTCTATAGTATTCAAGAGGATTTCATCGTCATCTACGAACAATACGGCTCTCTTTTCCATAATTCTCTCCCTAACATCTACGTCATCGATGCTGACAAGCATATTTTTGTACAGCTTGCATCCATTCCACAGATATTGCTTGATTTATACGGCGCTCTAATTCTTCCGGATTATCTTCATGTTCGCTCTGAAGATTGCGGTTAGGGGAGCCAGATAGACACCTGGCCAATTCAGCCGCCTCACCAAGTTCTTTATTGTAAAGCAGTTTTCTCGACTTTTCCGATTTTACCATCAGCTCGGGACTTTCTGCTGATGTCTCTTCGGACTGCCGGTGTTCAGGATTCATGTCTTCTAACAGTTGATTTGTGGTTGTTACTTGAGCTTTCCGGTGCAAAATCTGCGCTGGATGTTGCTCTGGTTTTCGCAGTGACTGATCCAACTTGGTCATCTGCTGTCGGAGTATTTCGTTGTTGGCTTGTAGCTCACCGGTCTGTTCTGCAAGGTATTCACCTATCTCCAGACACTCACCGAGCAGTTTCCGGAGCCGGATTATTTGATCGCTCAAGTGTTTTACTCGTTTAAGGTTTTCAACGGTTGTTTCCTGCAGTTCTGTGCGTTGACTGGTGTCTGCGGCAAAGACGATAAGTCCGGTTGCCTTGCCGGCCTCGTCCCTTATCAGAACAATTTTCGTCTGCACAGGGAACACTGTTCCATCGCTCTTAATGTGTTCAACGGTGCCTTCTGACTGACCACAGCGTTTGGCCTCTTCGAGCAAAGCAATCATATCGGTATTCATTTGCTCTTTCGCGAGGAACAGGCTGATCTGCCTGCTGATGAGATCGTCTTTCGTCTTATACCCATGCATCACGACCCATGCTTCATTAACAAACCGAAGGCAGCCATCTGAATCGACTACAACAATTCCATCGTTCGCTTGCTCAGCAATCATAGCTAATTATTTTCTAAATCTGTTCGTGTGCAGTAAATACATTTTCCATCGGATTCTCATACTTCGATCATTTTAAGCCATCTTTCTACCGCTTTCCTCAATCTGCTTTTATACGGCATGCAGTCATTCTAAACAGTGCCCTAATTCTGCCACAATATCTTCATGTTCGCTCTGGAGATTGTAGTGATCTATAGCCTGTCGGATGACCGTTCTAACCTCTTCGTCGAATGTCCAGGACTTGGGAACGAACCTGTAAACGTCTTCCATCTGCAATACCATCATGGCATCGGCTGACTGCGCATGTCCTGAGATGACCATACTAACGATGTCGGGATACTCTTTCTTGACGATTTTGAGCAGTTCGAGTCCGCCCATCTCGGGCATTACAATGTCAACAATGATCACATGCACCTCTTCTCGTTTGAGGATTTCAAGTGCCTCTTCACTGCTCTTGGCAAAATATTTATCGTATGGCTCATCCATGATGCTGCTTTCTATAGACTTCAGGACGATTTCGTCGTCATCTACGAACAACACAGCTCTCTTTTCCATAATTCTTTACCTCCGATCTATTTTTCAATTCTCCTGAGTTTTCTCAGGTCAATCCCGACTGTAGTTCATAAGACCACAAAGCCTGCTCGCCAATTACTCGATTTAAGTCTTTAATTTCTCATACTCCACCGAAGCCGAATCCCCTATGTTGTTTTAGGTATATCGGCTGTTAAGAAAAGGCATTTAACTCAACTATTTCTTTCAACGTAAAAAAGTATTTCTATGTAGATGTTTATTTGTGTAGTCTCATAAGAGTTGAAAAGACAAAATCGTCGCCGAATATCGCAGGCTTTTAACAATATGTCCGTATTTATCAGACCACTATTCCGAGCATTTATAACGCTTCTAAGTAAATATTGAGCGACGTTATTGTAAATCTTCTCAAACCCTGGTTCGGCAAGAGATGTTGTAGATGATTAGCCCCTGAGCTATAATAAGTCCTGCTGCGCCAGTGATGTATTATATTGAGGCAGATCAGCATGATTTATAAATTCCGGAGAAGCAACAGTGAAACTCAAACGCTATGAAGGCAATCCCATCCTTTCCCCTAATCCTGCTAATGACTGGGAGGATTTGGCCGTGTTTAATCCCGCGGCCTGGTACGACAAAGACAAAAAACAGGTCCTGCTTCTGTACAGGGCCGCCGAATCGGGCCCCCAGTACAAGTGCTATTTCGGCCTGGCGGTAAGCAGCGACGGCTATAATTTCGAGCGTCTCAGCGACAAGCCTGTTCTTAGTCCAAGCGTCGATGGTTTCGACGCCAGCACAATACAGGATCCACGAATGGTAAAAATGGGCGAGTATTATTACATTACTTACGCCTGTCGATTTTTCCCGTTCGGCCAGTTTTGGATACCGAAAGAGCAGCAATACAAGCATCCTGTCTGTCCAGCGGATTTTCCACGTGTCATTCGCAACAATGCTACGAGCACCGGTCTGTTGCTGACAAAAGACTTCAAGAGTTTTATTCGTGCCGGCAGAATTACCGATCCTGTCCTCGATGACCGTGACGTTATCCTTTTTCCCGAAAAGATAGACGGCAGATATTATATGATACACCGGCCGCTCGAATGGGTCGGTTCCGAATACGGGACAGAACACGCCGCCGCTTGGATATCATCAGCAGAAGACCTGCTGGGATTTAGAAAATCGAAGCTGCTCATCAAACAGAAGTACGATTGGGAGGCGGGCAAACTGGGCGTTAACACCCCACCTGTAAAAACCAGGCACGGCTGGCTGACTATTTATCACGCCGTGGGTCACGACAAATACTACCGCCTCGGAGCGCTGCTGCTGGACATGAAGGAACCGGGCACAGTATTGCATCGCACGACCGACTGGATTATGCAGCCCGAACAGGACTACGAAATCGAAGGATACTACCGGGGCTGCGTTTTCCCGTGCGGCAAAGTCGTGATTGATGGAACACTGTTTGTGTACTATGGCGCAGCGGACAAGTACATCGGGTTAGCAACGTGCCGGCTCGATGAGCTGCTCGAATATCTGCTCCGCTGTCCACCATAATGAAAGGAAGCCTATGGAATTCCAGCTCCACCAAATCGACATCGCTATCATAGTCGGCTATCTGATTGCTATCATCGCACTCGGCTGGTTTCTCTCGAAGCGCGCCTCGAAAAATCTCGACTCATATTTCCTCGCCGGCAAATCACTGCCCTGGTATATCATCGGAACCTCTCACGGAGCCAGCGGCTTCGACATCACCGGCACAATGTGGTTCGTTACAATGCTCTTTACATACGGCCTAAAAGCCGCCTTCATACCCTGGATTTGGCCGCTCTTCGACCGTGTGTTCCGACAGGTATATCTCGGCCCCTGGGTCCGGCGTTCGAACGTCCTGACCGGCGCCGAATGGATGCGCACCCGCTTCGGCTCAGGCATGGCGGGCAACCTTTCGCACATCAGCGTTGTTCTCTATGCGCTCATACTCACTGTCGCTTTCCTGGGCTATGCATTCGTCGGAATAGGAAAATTCACTGAAGTGTTCTTCCCGTGGAATCTTGCATGGGGTCCGTTCTCATCGGCCGATATGTACGCCCTTATTCTTCTGACAATCACCACTGCGTATTTGCTGCTGGGCGGCTGGTACAGCGTCGTGCTCACCGACCTGATTCAATTCGCCCTGCTGACCGTTGCTTCGGTGTGCATCGCAATCGTTGCTATCAACAAAGTCAGTCCTGAGACACTCGCCAGGTTCGTTCCCGACGGCTGGAACGAGCTTTTCTTCGGCTGGAAGCTGAATCTCGACTGGTCGGGCAGGATCGAGCAGCTAAACGATAACATTGTCAAGGACGGCTACTCGCTCTTCGGAGTCGTAATCATGATGTGCCTGCTTAAGGGCCTCTTGATCAGCATGGCTGGGCCGACCGCCGGATATGGCATGCAGCACGTTCTTTCGACGCGCAATCCGAGGGAGGCGGCGCTGGAGAACTGGTGGATGTCCATTGTGCAGCTCGTACCGCGATTCCTGATGATTACCGGCATAGCCGTACTTGGACTGGTTTACTTCGGTCCCGAAGTCAAACAGATGCTTGCCGCCGGTGAGGGATTCGATTTCGAAAAGATACTGCCCCACGTCATAGCAGGATATGTCCCCATCGGTCTGGTCGGAATCCTTCTGGCCGGCCTGCTCGCGGCGTTTATGAGCACTTTCGATTCTACAATTAACGCTGGTGCAGCATACATTGTCAACGATGTTTACAAAAGATACATCGGCCCGAACTCATCGCAGAAAACGTATGTCCGTCTCAGCTATGCGTCAACCGTTGCCCTGCTGATTATTGGGATATTTGTCGGCCTTCGTATGCAGTCAATAGACAAGATTACCAAGTGGATCGCCGCGGCCCTATACGGCGGCTACGTCATACCAAATCTGCTCAAATGGCACTGGTGGCGATTCAATGGGTATGGCTATTTCGCAGGAATGATTGCCGGTGTCACCGGCGGCTTGCTCTTCTCGAAAATCGTTCCTCCTCTCATCGAACAAATGCCTCCCGCTTTCGGCCTGTTGCCCCCTGCGCTGCTGAGCTTTCCGCTTATCATCATTGTCAGCGCCCTTGCCTCTGTCGTCGTCTGCCTTAAAACGCCGCCGGAAAAGGATGAAGTCCTCGAAAGCTTCTACCGCACAGTCCGTCCCTGGGGATTCTGGAAGCCCGTCCATCAAAGTCTGCTGGAAAAATATCCGAACCTCGAGGCCAACACAAACTTCCGCCGCGACGCATTCAACGTGGCAATCGGAATCGTATGGCAGATTAACCTCAATATAATTCCTATCTGCATTATCATCGGGCAATACCGAACAATGTGGATTTCCATCGTCGTCCTCGCCGTCACTTCGGTTATCATGAAGTTCACGTGGTACGATAAGCTCGGACCGGGCGAAATGTATATGCCCGAAGACCGATAGTTATTGCTTTGCTTAAGTTTGGCGGTGAAAGGAATACGTAATATCGATAGAAAGTTTCTAACTGCGATGTTGTGACTGAAGCAGACAGATGTGAACTATTTT
>JAFGPJ010000097.1 GCA_016936275.1 Sedimentisphaerales bacterium | reverse complement strand
CTGGCCAGACAAAACCCAGCGGATTATCTCAAGGGTATTGAGGTAACCGTCAAAAAGGCAATCACCGAGGCAAAGAAAACCGTCAAGAATTTCAAGCCGAACCAAATCATCGGCATCGGTATCGACACGACCGGCTCTACGCCGATCCCGGTCGATAAGAATGGCACGCCCTTATGCATGCTCGATGCGTTCAAGGATAATCCGAACGCTCATGCATGGTTATGGAAGGACCACACAGGCCACGCCGAGGCCGCTGAAATTACTGCCTTAGCGGAGAAAGAACATCCCGAATACCTCGCCAAATGCGGCGGGATATATTCCTCGGAATGGTTCTTCAGCAAGATTTTGCATTGTCTGCGAGCAGACCCGAAGGTCTTCGACGCCGCCTATACATGGGTCGAACATGCCGACTGGATGCCCGCGGTACTTACGGGAACCCAGGCGCCGGACAAATTAAAACGCTGCCGCTGCGCCGCAGGTCATAAAGCAATGTTCAACAATGACTGGGGCGGCTACCCCGAAGAAAAATTTCTCTCGAAGCTCAATCCGAAACTCGGCAAATTACGAAAAACACTCAGCGATCGGACATACGCAGTCGACCAGGCGGCTGGAAATCTCACTGACGAATGGGCGACTAAACTCGATCTGCCGGCGGGCATTCCTGTAGCAATGGGTGCTTTCGACGCTCACTTAGGCGCAGTCGGCTCCGGAATCGCTCCGGGAACGCTTGTCAAAATCATCGGCACCAGCACGTGCGATATGCTCGTGAGTGAATCGAGCAAAAAGCTGGCGGACGTCCCCGGCATCTGCGGCATTGTAGATGGCTCTATCTTACCGGGATACTTCGGTCTGGAAGCAGGCCAATCGGCTGTGGGCGATATTTTCAACTGGTTCGTCAATTATATCCAGCCGGGCGGACAAAAGAAAGGTTCTCACGAAGCACTGACCGACAAAGCGGCAAAACTCAAACCGGGCCAGTCCGGCCTGCTGGCCCTCGACTGGAATAATGGCAACAGAACCATTCTTGTTGACCAGCGTTTGACGGGCTTGCTGCTCGGCCAGACACTGCATACTAGGCCGGAAGAAATCTACCGAGCCTTGATTGAGGCAACTGCCTTCGGCGCCCTGACGATAATAAACCGATTCGAAGAATACGGCGTCAAAGTCTCCCAAGTCATCAACTGCGGTGGCATCGCCGAGAAAAATCCGCTGCTGATGCAGATTTACGCCGACGCAACAGGCAGGGAAATGAAAATATCCCGCTCAGCCCAGAGTTGTGCTCTGGGTTCATGTATTGCCGCAGCCGTTGTGGCAGGTAAAAAATCCGGAGGCCACGACAGCTTCTCCGATGCCCAGGCTGCAATGTGCGGCATTAAAGAAGTGACCTACAAGCCAATCGCTAAAAATGCTAAAATCTATCAACAACTGTATGCCCTATACAAGCAGCTTCACGATGCGTTCGGGACGCAGGAATTCTTAGGCAAAATGGCAAACGTCATGAAAGAACTGTTGAGCATTAAAGACAGCACCCAGGAATAGGTGGCATAGGATGCAGGAAGAGCTCAAAAAATCTGTGTGTGATGCAAACATTGAATTGCAGAAACACAAGCTGGTCATCTTTAGCTGGGGCAACGTCAGCGGGATAGACCGCTCGGCAGGTATTGTCGTCATAAAACCCAGCGGTGTACCATACGATGATCTGACGCCTGACAAAATGGTTGTGCTCGATATCGAGGGGAAAGTAATCGAAGGGACTCTCAATCCTTCTTCGGACACACCGACCCATCTCGAACTTTACAGAAATTTCAAAACCATCGGCGGGATATGCCACACTCATTCGCCAAGCGCCACGATGTGGGCGCAGGCCTGCAAAGAAATCCCGTGCTTCGGCACAACTCATGCCGACAACTTCTACGGTCCGGTCCCGGTTACAGACATAATGACAAGCGAAGAGATTCATGAGAACTATGAATTGAATACCGGCAAGGTCATCATCAAGCGATTTACAGGCCTCGACCCGATGCAAATGCCGGCGGTACTGGTCGCCAATCATGGGCCGTTCACGTGGGGTGCCGATCCCGCCGCCGCCGTCGAGGAAAATGTAGTGCTGGAACAAATTGCAACAATGGCTCTGGGCACAATTACTATCAATCCCGATCAGGGCCCGATTAACAGAGCACTGCTGGACAAGCATTACCTGCGAAAACACGGAAAAAACGCTTATTATGGACAAACTCGGGGCTAAATCCAGGGTCATATTTAGGAGAGCAGAAAATGAAAAAAACAACATTCGGCGTCATCGTAGGAAACCGCGGCTTTTTTCCTGACGCACTGGCAAAAGAAGGACGAAAAGATATACTCGATGTGCTCAGGAAAAACGGCTTCAACTCAGTAGCACTATCCATGCAGGACACGAAATACGGCACGGTTGAAACTTTTGCCGATGCCAAAAAATGTGCCGCTCTTTTGCAGCAAACAGTGAAAAGATTGACGGCATAATCGTCACGCTACCGAATTTCGGCGATGAAAAGGGAGTCGCCGAGGCAATCAAGCGCTCCGGGCTCAACGTGCCGATTCTGATACAGGCCGAGCCGGATGACAAAGGCAGCATGACTATTGCCGGCAGAAGAGATTCCTTCTGCGGCAAAATAAGCGTCTGCAATAATCTCAGGCAGGCGGGCATTCCTTATACGCTGACAAACTCGCACACGGTTAGCGTCACTTCGGCCCAATTCAAACAGGAGCTGGATGATTTCGCCTCGATCTGCAGAATTTTAAAGGGCCTCAAAAACGTCAGGTTCGGCGCCATCGGCGCCCGCACAGGTGCGTTTAACACTGTCCGTTACAGCGAGAAAATTCTTGAGCTTTCCGGCATTGCCGTCGAAACAATCGACCTGTCGGAAATCCTTGGAAGAGTCGAAAGGCTCACCGACAATGACCGGTCGGTTAAGAAAAAACTGGATGCAATAAGGAAATACACACCGACCCAATCGGTTCCCGCTGAGAAGCTTTTGAAGATGGCCAAATTCGGCTATGTCATTGACCGATGGATCAAAGAGACCGAACTGAACGGCACTGCAATCCAGTGCTGGACTGCCCTTGAAGAATTCTTTGGTATCGTCCCCTGCACGCTCATGAGCATAATGAGCGAATCACTGGTGCCGAGCGCATGCGAAGTCGATATTACAGGGCTGCTGGGAATGTACATTCTGCAACTTGCCAGCGGCACACCAAGCGCGCTTCTGGACTGGAACAATAACTACGGCAGCGACCCTGACAAAGCCGTATTGTTCCACTGCAGTAATCTGCCTAAATCGTTCTTCGGCGATTCGAAGATGGACTACCAGGAAATCATTGCCGGTTCGGTAGGTAAAGAGAACACCTACGGAACGATTGTCGGCAGGATTGCTCCGAACAAGGCAACATTCTGCAGGACAACGACCGATGACGCGACCGGCATAATCAGCACTTATGTCGGCGAAGGCCAGTTCACAAATGACAAGCTCGATACGTTCGGCGGCTACGGCGTGATGAAAATCCCGAACCTCCAGATATTGATGCAATATGTTTGCAGGATGGGATTCGAGCACCACGTTGCAGTCAATATTTCACAAAAAGCCGATGCTATTGCCGAAGCTCTGGACACCTACATGGGCTGGGAAGTCTATCGGCACGAATAATAATCGGGCCTTTCGGCAGCGTAACGGTAACAGCACGCACTGAAGGCTATGATCCTCCAAGAGTGGCCAGTCTCGCTGCAATATAGGCTGCCAGACCGGCATTCTGGCCCTCGGCGAGGGGAGCAACATATTTATCCACCGCAAACATTATCGACTCTTCAGTAGAAAAGGCCAGGTCGTTGTTCAATACGCCAACATACGCGACAATAGCATCCACATATTCTCCGGCAGCGGCATAACGATTATTGGCCCGGGCATTGCGTGAGATTACATCGGCAACCGATGCCATCTGCTCGGGCGTCGGAGGAGCGGTGCTCGATGCGTACTCACCGATGACCTGGGCAAGAGCGGCAATACGAGTCCCTCCGTCATCCCGTAAAACTGCAGCTACGTTTTTAAGTCTTTCACAAGCATTGCACGGCTGTATGTCCTGGGAAGAAGCCAAAGTATTTACCGCCCAAATCTGCATCACTCTTTCATCAATTCCGAGTTCCGCCGCCGCCCACTTTACCAGCGCCGGGCAACCTGAAACATCAAACTCGATCCTCTCAAGACCAGGCGCAGAAGCAATAAACGGTATAGCAACAACAGGTGCAGGATTGACTGTAATTATTACATTGGCCTCTGAAAGTGTACCACCGAGCTGGCTGTCCGTGACCAAATATGTAAAGCTGTCTTGTCCGGAAAAGCCCGGTTCCGGCGTAAAGCTGAACGAGCCGTCACCGTTCAAGACCAGGGTCCCACCGCCCTCGTATGTGAAATCGTACACGGAAAGGGGATCACCATCCATGTCCAAATCGTTAGTCAACACGTCGATAGTGACAGCCTCATCCTGCTTCGTCGTTGCAGAATCATCACCTGCCGACGGCAAAATATTATTTACATTGATTGTAACCGCTGCCGATTCAGTAAATAATTCACCATCTGTGGCAATATATGTGAAACTGTCCGGAGTCTCGTTGTCGGCATAACCAGGATCAGGGGTATAGACGTAATCGCCATTCTCATCTATTGTCACCGTGCCATGACTGGGTTGTGTATATGAGCTCACATCAAGACCGGTATCATCATTTGTCAGGACATTCCCACTTAACGGGTCACCCATATGTGTCGTTGCTAAATCGTCCATGGCAACCGGAGGTACCGGGAAGATAGGCTCGATATATGGTGGTTTCGGACAATCGGGTACATCACCAGACGAACCCTCCTCGATTTCCAGCAATGCATGACTATCCCCATGGGTCTGGTCCCATTCCTCAGGAGGATCTGTCGAAAACACTTCGGCCACGTCACAATACGTGCCGTTTTTAGCGTAAACACGAACAGTTGCAACGCCACCCTCATCGCGAGGAAAAACGCCGCCGGCATATATCGATACCGAAGCATCGGCAGGATAGTTATATCTCGTAGTATGTGCATATGCCTCTATCTGGTTTGCTCCGGCATTGACTATCACATCTTGACCGGCGCTTATGAGAACTCCCGCCATCGTGGATCTTTTCCCGTAAGCCCTGGCTTTGACTGTACCATCAATATCGACATTGCCGTTTGCAGATACCAGATAAATTTTGGCCGTGCCATGATTTTTTTCCTCGCATAATCCATTTGTTCTCGCCTCAACATTACCGTTAATCGTCAGGTTGCCAGAGGCAAGAACAGAGATTTCATCGTAACTACCTCCATTCACTGTCAATTGCCCTGTATCTATATGACCGTTATTATTTGTATAGAGCCTGATTATACCCGGCTCGGTTAATGCGCCACCGGAAATAATATCCGTCATAACATCACCGATCGTAATACCACCGGCACCTGCAAGCATATAGATATTTCCGCCATTTGTAGTGTGGATCGCAGTTGTGATAGGGTTACCTTGGATTGCCGGTAAAAATGTGATTCCACCGGTGTCATATTTCGTTCGAAGCACAATATCACCGCTTCCACCTGTGATTTCATTATCGTTTATCGGCTCTACTATGATGTTACCCTGCGTTTTTGAATGTGCAACCAGCACAACATCTGTTGCCGATTGCGATTGCTGTTCAATCCACTCTTCATAGACAGTGTTATTAGGCGGATCATCAGGCATAGAGCCATCTGCAATAGTCATGTTGAAAGTATCAATCACTACCTTTCCTCTTTTGCCATCACTCGCGGAGGCATCGACATCACCGGCGAAATTTACCTGATCGCCCTGAATCTCCACACTGGTATTCACGACATCTTCACTATCCGGAATACTGCCGCCGATAGATTCGATTCGTGCACCTGACTGGACGATTGTCCGGTCCTCGGAATGGGCGACAATCAGGCCGCTATCACCTCCGGTCCCTGCATTAGCGGTCGTCAAACTACCTGCTGCAAGAACAACTTCATCGGCTGCCGTCAGAATAACCTGGCCGCCGTCACCGCTGGTGCCGTCGGTACGGATAGTACCATTTTGTTCTATCCTACCTACACCATTTGAGACCTTTGGAAGCTCCATCGCGGACGAAAAAATATCACCGGCAGCAAGGACTACCCTCCCCGATGGAGACTCGATATCTCCATCGTTTATTACATCACCAATTCCATCGTCTGGCGATGTAACCGAATCCATTTCAACGACAATCTTGCTTCCGGGTTCGCCGAGGAGCACTCTGTCACCGGCAGCCATCACGACAAATCCTCCCGGACCTGTGGTTATAGTGCCGTAATTGAGGACCCTACTGCCGATAAGAGCTGCACCCTCAACTGCATTTATTTCGCCGTAGTTGACGACTTCACCGATGTCCGCTCCAGCGATAAATTCATAATTGCCGGCCATGAAATCCCCATTGCTTATGCCAAGAGTCGATGCAACCAACTGTGTCACATTGATAGTGGAACCGCCGCCGAAAACGATCCCGGCAGGATTGACGATGAAAACACTGCCATTGGCCTGGAGCGAACCGAAAATGCCTGTTGGATCTCCACCAACAATCCTGTTCAATACAACAGGATTAATGCCAAGCTGATGAAATTGAGTCAATGCGTCACTGCCGATATCAAAATTATCCCAGTTGATAATCGTCTTCTCTGCAACGTTTCTTAAGTGGAGTTCGCCGGTAATACTATAATCGAACTGGCCAACACCACCGAAACCTGTTGGAACACTTCCCCCGCTCGGCAGAGCATTCGGAGCCGGAGGCACAACGGCCATAACAGCCGGCATCCATGTGTTTAAAATCAGATTGTATATTAGAAAGTAGATAATTCCCCTTCTTAAATAACGCTTTTTCATTATTTTTATTACGCTCTCCATTTTTATCTTCCTTGCCAAAAAGTAGTGATTATTATCTTGGATTTGTTTTATGTGACTTTGTGGATATCTGCCTCAGCATCACACCCTGAGATTTATTCTCAATCAACCAATAAGTCCATCGGCAAATTTATTCAAAAATCTTCTGCCTTTTATAGGACGGATAGACAAGAAATTTATCAAGTACACAGGTATTTATTGTCCCCTGAAAGGCTTTTTAAAACAGCCATATCAGGTCAGATATCAAGGATTGTGTTCGAACTTTAATGGTAAGCTAAGAAAAGTGTAACCCGAGAAAAAATTGCCGGCCTAAAACAGCAAAACTCACTGGCAATACTAATAATGAGTTTTAACGCCGCCAAAAAAATCCATTTTGGGCACGCAGGAGCGTAAATAATATCTTAAGCACTAACCGGGACGGAACAGCACAAATCATTTTCATTGTTTTATATGGATCGAGATATTGACAAAGGTCGACAGCCAACTTAGGAAACCGCGTTTTCAATATTAAGAATGTACTTTTTTCAACTGTATGAGCCATCTGTTCAGGTCACAGATGATCCCGAATATCAAAATCTGAGCATCTCGACAGAAAACAGAAAAAAATGTTAAAAAAATCTTTAAAAACGACACCATTTTACTACATTTACAAATGCCGGTTTTTTTTACAGCACGGCGACATATGAACTTTATGGTCACACATTCGTCAGCCAGATAAGAATCTCCTGCAATTCTCAATTGGTTAGACAACATGGAACTGGAATTTATTCGCTAAATTTTGGCCGGAAGTTTAGAGATTTCTCTGGACAGCTCCTGTAAAGTCAGCTAAAATAGTGCTTTTGGAATTTTGACAAGTTTAAGTTTGCATTGATTTGAGGTAACTTATTATGGCACATAAAAAGGGACAAGGCTCCTCACGGAACGGCAGAGACAGTAATCCTCAGTATAGAGGCGTTAAACGGTTCGGCGGCCAGGTCGTCAAAGCCGGCTCAATTATCGTACGACAGTGCGGGACGAAATTCTTTCCCGGCTCCAACGTCAGTATGGGCAGGGATTATACGCTGTTCGCCACAGCAGATGGACAAGTACGCTTCCAGGGGCGAAAAATCCACGTCGTCTGAGAAATAACTTAAAATAATCGATTAGAAAAGGATGGTAATTGCCATCCTTTTTTTATATTGAGATATGAAAGTATGTTTATCGACCGGGCACAAATCTGGATCAAGGCTGGAGACGGCGGCCACGGTTGTGTCAGCTTCCGGCGAGAAAGATTTATTCCAAAAGGTGGCCCCGATGGCGGCGACGGAGGTAACGGGGGCAACGTATATTTCCAGTCCATTGAAAATCTCGACACCCTGTTAGACTTCGCGGGCAAACACCACTGGCAGGCCCAAAATGGCCAACCGGGATCAGGAAACAACAAGTATGGAGCAAACGGCGAAGACCTGGTCATCAAGGTCCCGCCGGGAACGCTCATTTACGATACAAACCTAGACCTGCTGCTCAAAGACATGAACGAGACAGGACTGAAGGTCCGCGTCTGTCTCGGCGGAAAAGGCGGAAAAGGCAACAAAGCCTTCGCTACATCAACCAATCAAACGCCAAGATATGCCGAGCCCGGCAAAAAAGGTCAGGAAAGAAATATCAAGCTCGAATTAAAACTCATCGCCGACGTGGGCTTAGTCGGCCTGCCTAACGCAGGCAAGAGCACGCTCATTTCACGCTGCTCTGCGGCAAGACCGAAGATCGCTGACTACCCATTTACCACAGTCGAGCCGGTTCTGGGTATTGTCGAACTGAGCGATTATCGCCGGTTCGTAATGGCCGACATCCCCGGCCTGATCGAAGGCGCCAGCAAAGGAGCTGGGCTGGGGCACGATTTCCTTAGACACATAGAACGTACAACGATTCTGGTGCATATCTTGGACATCATGCCGACGGATGGTTCCGACCCTGTTGAGAATTACAAAGTCATCCGCTCGGAACTTGAGCAACACAGCAAAGCCTTAGCCCAAAAACAGGAAATCATCGTCGCCAACAAAATTGACCTCGACCCGGACGGCAAAATAGTAAAAGAATTAACAGAAAAGCTACAGCAACCAGTCCACCCAATCTCAGCAGTGACTGGCTCTGGAACGAAAGAATTGAGCGAATTGCTGTGGCGAAATACAAAAGAGCTAAAGAACAAATCTTAGTGCGAAAAGAGCCGATCCGATAGAATCGGCTCTTCGGCAATCTCTTCTATTCTTCTAACCACGGAACCTTAGGTAAATCACCCGATTCGATGTCTCGTATGCTCAGGTCACCATAGATGACTCGATAGGTCTTCGAGTCCGGCATTTTCCACCAACACACAGGTTTTTTTGCGTCACCGAGCTTGACATCTTCGCCCACGTATTGATAGTCGCTACCTTCTGGTAATTGTTCAATAAATGCACAACCCAAGGTGCTCTTATGAGCTTCCATATCCGACCAACTTTCGATCTTCTCCACCTCACCTTTACATTTTTTTCTAACTTCATCCGACAGCGGCCTTCCGCCCCCGTACCGTGTACAGAACTTACCATCCAGATATTTTGGATACACGGCCAACCCCTCAATCAGGTGCTTTTCGGTAAGTTCAAACGGGGTTTGTAATTGCTGAGTTGCAAGGTCCAAAAGACAGTAGTCCGCCGGAGGCACAAAGAGTTGATCATCAAGTTCCATGTCGAACCTGATGTCACTCCTCAATACTTTCCTTATGTTCCCATTCTCGTCTGATATTTCCTCGATTTGTATCGGAAAAGCAGTTTTCGCATCCGCCCAGACAGTAATTTTCTTGTTATCTTTGGAAATTTCAAAGCAAATAGTTTTCCGGCCGTTCAACTTAACTTGGCCGAGATCTTTCTCGGTGCCATCTCGAAAATCTCTTTTTAGTCCCTCATACGCATGGATTTCATCACCCGGGAAACCTTCATCATTGTTCATTACGGCCATTTTGGTATTAGGAAATAAAATCCAACGCTTATTGCTCTCTGCGTTACGTATAGACACCTTGTAATCACTGGGACTCTCTATCACATCCGACCGACAGAAATATGGCTCCTTAATCCTAGCTTTGAACACCTCCTTGACGCCGTCACTTTCAATTTCAAAAATGTACGCTACTGTTCTTGCTGCCTCGATGTTTTTAAGCATATCCGCCCAAGCTACGCTCGCACCATCTGGTGAGCCACCGATGTAGCTAATACACAGCATCGCTGCTATGACTATTACCGCTGCCGCAGTTATTTTAATAATTGGTTCTTTCATGAAAATTCTCCTTGTATCAAACCCGGCAGAAAGTGATTCTGTCCGTTCAGATTTGTTGAAAGTTGTCAAAGCATCACTGACAATTCTGTCATCGACTTTTGAACTGACTGTGACTTTTGATTTAGCAAACAATTTCTTTATCTTTTCCGCCGAGTTCATTTTTATATCTCACTATTTAAGATCGAACGCAATTTTCGAATTCCATACCTGTATCGACCTTTAACCGTATTGACAGAGATGCCGAGTGATTTAGCAATAATCCTGAACCGCATCTGGCCGTGTATGTGCAGCACAATCACTTCTCTTTGCTCATCGGGCAGTTCTGCCAAAGCCGAGCTTAACAGCAGCAACTCTTCGTTGCAGGTAATGAGCTGACCGGGGTCGTTCAAATCCACGCCTGCCAAGCAAGCACGCTCCGAATTGCGTGCCCTAGCCCGGCTGTGTCCTGTCCGCATCAAATCACGCACCCGATTGGCAACACATTTGGCCAGATAAGCTTTCAGACTGCCGGTGAGCTTAAAGCTCGCAATATTCTGAGCAAAAGCAACGAAAACATCATGTACGGCATCTTCCGCAAGACTCACATCATGCGAGAGGGCAATCGCTAAAATCAGAAGGCTATCTCTATACTTTTCATAGATCCGGCGTAGTGCATCCCTGCTTCCATGTCTGCACCTGGTTACAAGCAACCTGTCTACCATCAAGAAAACCTCACCGATGAGCAATGAACGTTCACTACCTAATATAACGATTTGCCCGGCTGTTTGGGTATAAAGAAAATCAGATTCTCTTTAAATATAGTGAGTTACAATTATGGAAGGTTTTCGAGATCGGCCAAGTCCTGGTGTCTGCCGGAAGCCTTTTTGTTGATTTTCGATGAGCGTTGAGTAATTTCAAGAATTCTTTGAAGTCGGGTGGTAGATGGATCATAGCCATAAATAATTCGCCGCATCAATTCAACAGCTTCCAAACGTTCGTATGGTGTTTTAGAAAGCCAGTATGATTTCTCATCTGATTTCTCAAAAAGCGATGATACTTTAAAGGCATTTCTTTGTATTTTCGGAAAACCGAGTTTGTCCATACGACAATCATACCAGAAAGTGATAGCCGTGTAAACCAAACTTCCGATCGTATCTGTATTTTCTTGCCATTCCCGAAGAAATTCCGAAGCCGTTTTTAAGATTGACATCCGTAAAAAAATAAGGTAGAAGATACAATAAACAAACAACGAACTATTGTTACGCGAGTTAATAATTATGAATATAATCGCAGTAGATATTGGCAATACGAATATTCATATTGGGCTTTTCCTTGGGGGCAAAGAACAGTTTGTTGAATCTATCCCAGGCGGATCACGGGCTAAACTAACGACTTGCCTGAAATCCGCATGGCAGACAATACCGATTATCGAAAGCTCAAAAGAAGACAAACGTAACGGCGTAATTGTCGTCAGCAGCGTCAAACCCGCCTGGACAAAAGTCGTCCGGGAAATTGCAGAAACCAATTTCGACGAAGAAATTCACATTATCGGCATAGACATCCCCCTGCCGATGCAGCTCTGGGTCGATGAGCCACATAAGGTAGGCACGGACCGGGTGGTCTCCGCCGCAGCGGCCTACGACGTCGTTCGAGATGCGGTTGTCATAGCTGATTTTGGCACTGCTGTAACTATCGATTTGGTTGACCATAACGGCATCTTCCTGGGAGGCGTTATTTGCCCCGGCTTTGAGATCAGCGCGAAGGCATTAAGAGACTATACCGCCCAATTGCCGAATATCAAAATAACAAAGCCGAAAGCCCCTTACGGCAAAAATACGGTCGATGCCATCAATTGCGGCTTGTATTATTCCATCGTGGGCGCATTGCAGGAAGTCATCAGACGCTACGCCGAGGAATTCGGTAAATGGCCGCAAACAGTCATTACCGGCTCGGGCGCCAAAGTCATCGCTGGTGACTGCGAGTTCATAGACAATTACGTACCCAATCTCGTCGTCAAAGGAATCGTCCTGGCCTATAAAAAATATCTCGAACAAAAAGAGCAGTAGTACTTCCGGAGACTCCCAATGGTCTCAACAATAATTCCAAAAGTTCTACATAGCAGTTACTTTTGGTGTATAGTATTGTTGATTCTTTGTATCCCAATTTATTTT
>JAFGPJ010000096.1 GCA_016936275.1 Sedimentisphaerales bacterium | reverse complement strand
GCTGTCAAGCAGGCCGCGGTCGGCAAGGTCCTGAAAAAGCGTCGCCATGCCAGCATCCATTTCCGGCAGCATCCGGCGCATGGCTTCGAAATGCTGTTTATGTGTGTCCCAGCCCTTGTAATTTATAGTGACATAAGGCACGCCGTGCTCGACTAGCCGACGTGCAACCAGGCAGGACTGGCCAAATGTGTTTCGGCCGTAGCAGTCCCGGGTTTCGTCCTTTTCTTCCGATAGATCGAACAACTTCCTGGCGTCGCCAAACATCAGATCATATGCGTTTTTTCCACATTCATCAAACTTTTCGAAGTGCGGATTGTCCGGCATAGCCTTGCCGAGAGAATCGAGATTATGCAACAATTGCCGCCTGCTGCTCTGACGCTCATCGGAAATACCTTTTGCTACAATTCCTTCTACGGCAAAAGGCGTCCGGTTAGGGTCACCACCAGTGGCAAAAGGTTTATATCGCGGCCCAAGAAATCCCGCTTCGGAAAAGCGTCCCTGGGGTAGGGTCAGGACAATATAGGGCGGGACCAGCCCCTTATACCCATGCTCGTAACCCTTAAATAGCGAGACAACTGCGCCGACGCTGGGATAAACCAACCTGCCCGGCTCGCGTCCGGTCTGGACGATATACGAGGCGGTCTCGTGACTGTTGTTTCCGTGCGTCATGCTGCGGATGATGGAATACTTGTCGGCCTGCTGTGCCAGCAGAGGGAGCAATTCGCCGATTAATATGCCGTCCACATTTGTGGTAATCGGTTTATTCAAAGGTCCGCAGTAATCGTAGCCCGCCTCCGGCTTGGGATCGAAGGTGTCCAGGTGAGAAGGGCCGCCCCACATCCATATTTGAATGACTGATTTGGCTTTCGGCTTTATAGGTGCCGATTGAGCCCAGTTACTCAAAGGAATGGTTAGCATCAGTCCGGCCGTACCTGCGAGCCCCCTTTTCAATGCTTCACGCCTTGTCATGAATTCTGTTATTTCCTGCTTTTTCATACTGCAATGTCCTGCCATTTGTTAATGGCGATACAGAAATTCTTTCGTATTGATCAACGCCCAGACCAGATCATTCGTAGCCTGCCTGAGATTAATTCCCTTGGTCTGAAAGTATTGCTGTGCAGTGGCCAGTTCAGCTTTCGTCGGATAACGCGATAAAATGTTCAGATAGATCATATTAACCAGCGTTTGACGGTTACCCTTGGCTGCCTTAACCAGGCCATTCAGCCGCGTACTGCGTTCGATCTTGTCCTGTACATGGCTCGAATTCAGAAGATGCAGTCGTTGTGCATCCGTTGGCTGATTGTTGCGTTCGGACTCCAGGCCGGTATCGCGTGCCGGCCGACCGAACATTTCGAGAAACTGACTAGTTATGCTGCCATCCGCCAGCTCGATCGATCGATTCTCTTCCGGAATGAAAGTGAACGGTTCGGGAATCGGACTCGAATAGCTTTCCTTTGTTCCTGAAATCCAGCACAAAGCGTCGATAAGCACTTCCGCTTCGAGCCGGCGCACAGGATAACAAACAAAAAGCGTTTCAGCTTCGGGATTTTCACTGCGCAGAATTGAAGACTGCTGGTAGATGCTGGAATTGAGAATCAGGCTATAAATATGCTTTAGATTATAATCATTCTTAATGAGTTGACTTTCCAGATAGGCAAGTAATTCCGGATGAACGGCAGGGTTGTCGTGGCGAATGTCATCTGGTTCGTGTATGATTCCACGGCCCAGCAGCCAGGCCCAGATACGATTTACGATATTGCGCGCGAACCACGGATTTTCAGGAGAAATCAGCCAATCGGCGAAAACCTCGCGAGGATCTCGTTCCGGCGGAATCTGAACTTTGACACCATCGGGGAAAACCGCCTCAAGAGGCTCAGTTTGTACCGGATCCAGGTAAACGATTTCTTCTTTCCATTCGGCAGTCAGCTTGTATGCCACGCGGGAAAAGAAAGCTTCCATGCCGGAACGGCGAGTCTGGGGCCAATTTTCCAGACGCACTCCCATGAACGTAAGGGCCACGGCTCCTGCTATTGCAGACGGCTCCTGGCCATGAATCGCTCGATAGAAATTCACCTGCGGGACGCGAAAATTGCTGCCGCTCGAAGTCAGCATCTCACGAGCGAATTTGTCGTAAGGCATGTTGTCCCAAAGACAATCGTGAATCCAGCGATGATACGCCTGAACTGCATTAGGCCAAAGATTAACAGGAAACTCCGCTTTGACCCGTAAAAGGTCGCACCATTTCAGCGACCAATAATCGGCGAACTCATCCTGTCTTAAGAGTTCGTGAATCAGTGCCGCGCGCTTGCGGTCACTGCGGTCCTGCAGAAATTCGCGAACTTCTTTCGGCTCGGGCAAAGTGCCGATTACATCCAGATATACGCGCCGAATAAAAACCTCGTCGGAACAAAGGCTTGCCGGCTCGATTTCCCTGCTGCGTAATGTTTTCATCACGAGGGTGTCGATATGATTGTTCGCAACAAATTCGCCACTATTTTCGAATTGCTCAAAGCGTGCATCATTCATAAGATTCTGGGCACATAGAGTGGCACAAATGGCAAATACCTGGAGCAAAATAATTATGGAGCTGTTCCTTCTCAACATTCGAGTCCTTTTCATAGGCATTTCTATAGGCTTCCTGCGTATTTAGGCTAACAAATCCATGTCATATTGTCAACAAGATTTTACCCTGAATAACAAGCAATATGGTGGCATCTGTCCCCCAGATTTGTTATTGTATGTATCATGGTAGAATTGGGCTTGTTCAAATTCTTTTATTTCTGATATGAAAGTTAAATCATGTATAAATACGTTTCACTGGTTGTACTTTGCGGTTTGATCTTTACTAATCCTGCATCCCTAAATGCTGAAGACTGGCCGACTTTCATGCATGATAAACATAGAAGCGGCGTGACCAATGAGCGGCTGGAGCTTCCATTAAACAAATCATGGGTATACAAGGCATTGCATGAACCGCAGCCTGCATGGCCGGAGCCGGCACAGCAGGATTTCTGGCACAAGCAATTCAACCTCAGATCAACTGTAGCGTATGACAGGGCATTCCACGTTGTAGGAGCGGGCGATACTATATACTTCGCTTCGTCGGCGGATGACAAAGTTTATGCACTGGATTCGAGTACCGGACATGAGCGATGGACGTTTTTCACAGAAGGCCCCGTCAGATTTGCCCCATGCATCTCAGACAATAAAGTCTATGCGGCCTCAGACGATGGGTATGTGTACTGCCTTTCAA
Organism: Sedimentisphaerales bacterium; assembly: GCA_016936275.1. Taxonomy (GTDB): domain Bacteria; phylum Planctomycetota; class Phycisphaerae; order Sedimentisphaerales; family Anaerobacaceae; genus JAFGPJ01. Next base: position 9,135 of record JAFGPJ010000096.1, on the reverse strand, counting down.
CTAAAGATGGCTCGCTCTTATGGAAATATAAGGGAGCTAACGGGGATCGTATGATCCCGGGCAACGGTCGTATTATATCGATGTGGCCGATACGAACTGGTCTGCTGGTCGATAACGGGATTCTGTATTTTGCCGCCGGCCTGTTCCCGAACCAGGGTGCATTTTTGTCGGCACTGAGTGCTGAAGATGGATCAGTAAAATGGAAGCAGCAAGTGACCATATCTCCACAGGGGTATATACTTGCTTCCGATGAGCGGCTCTATGTCCCAACCGGGCGGACCAATCCGTTCATTTTCGCACGGGCCGACGGCAAGTCTTTGAAAGAGTTGCCCAGCGGCGGCGGAACCTTTGCGCTACTGACCGAGAACGTCCTTGTCACCGGGCCGGGCCGGCGCGAAAAAGAGCTTAATGCCAGTAACGTAGAGACAAGGGACAAGATAGCGACCTTTGGTGGTCTGAGAATGCTGGTCGGCGGACCAACCGCATATATGCAGTCGGAAAACCAGCTCTCGGCGTTTGACCGTGTATCATATTTGAAATTATCAAGGGAACAAAGTAGCCTGGTTCGCCGGAAAGATGAAATCACCGAACGGCTCAAAAAGATGGACAAAAATTCACCGGAAGCTAAACAATTGCAGGGAGAAATCGATACTCTAAATACTCGGATCGATGAGTTATTGAGCAAGATGAAAGAATGTTATCGCTGGACGGTCCGATGCGAATATCCATACGCGATGATTATGGCCGGTGATGTTTTGTTCGTCGGTGGTGAGGACAAAATCGCTGCTATCGAGTCTTTGACAGGAAAGAGCATCTGGGAAGCTTCCGTCGATGGTAAAGCATACGGCTTTAGTATCATTAACGGCGGCCTTTACGTCAGTACAGACAAAGGCTGTATATACTGTTTTAGAAATGGCGTAAAAGAAAATGTGAAAGTCATCGAGACTAAGACAGATACCAATCCTTACCAGAACGATGCTTTGACTGAAAGATATGCCGAAGCTGCAAAGCTGATTCTCGAACGGACGGGCGTCACGAAAGGATATTGCCTTGTGCTCGGCTGCGGACGGGGTCGGCTGGCATACGAGCTGGCCCGCAGGAGCGATTTGAAGATTATATGCGTCGATCAGGATCCGCGTAATGTAACCACAGCACGCAATGCCATCGACAAAGCCGGACTCTACAGCAGAGTAGTCGTTCATCAGAAGGATTATGAATCACTGCCCTATATAAAATATTTCGCTAATCTGATTGTTTCAGACGAAGCTCTTCAAGCTGGTAAACTGCCGGTTGCTACAGGTAAGATCCTCCACATGCTCAGACCCGAAGGTGGAATTGTTGCATTGGCCCTGCCAGCCGACAAGTTCGATCCGGAACAGTTGAAAAAATTGAACCTTCCATCTCCCGTCGACTGGAAGAGCGAAAATGCCAATGATATTGCTCTAGTATGGGCCAAACGCCCTGCGCTTGACGGTGGAGGCGAATGGACTCATGCCTATGCGGAACCGGGTAATACCGCCTGCAGTGGCGACAAACTCATCGGAGGCAAGATGGCTCTACAGTGGTTCGGACGACCCGGCCCACGGCGAATGATTGACCGTCACCACCGAAATGTACCGCCCTTGTTCAAAGATGGACGTCTTTTCGCCCCCGGTGATTGTATTATCTATGCCATAGATGCTTATAACGGGACAATCGAGTGGCAGGTTGAAGTTCCAAATTCCCGCCGGCTTGGTGTGTTTCTGGATTCCAGCAACATGGCTGTGGACGAGAAGTGCCTTTACGTGGCCGCCGAAGACAAGAGCTATGGCATCGATGTTAACAATGGCCGCCGTCAAGTGACCTATGAAATGCCTCAGCTAATCGAATCCGAACCGCGCGAATGGGGCTATATATCCTACTCCGGCAACATTCTTTTCGGCAGCGGCCGAAGGAAAGGTGCTTCCTATACCGAGACTAGCTACGAAGCCGATGATTCACTTTGGTACAGGGACATGAAGCTGGTGACCAGCGATTATTTGTTTGCCAAAGACAAGCGAGATGGTCGGTTGCTATGGAAATATCACGCCGGGCTTATCATCAACACAACAATTACAGTCGGTGACGAATGGATATATTTTCTCGAAACGGATAGTCCAAAAGCCATGTCTGACAAACTTGGGCGTATGCCTGCAAGAACGCTTTTTGATGGAGGAAATCAATATCTCGTTGCCATTGACAAACAAACCAGCCGGGGCAAATTCAAGACAAAAATCGATGTCACCAAATTCGAAGAGCCAGTATATCTAAATTACGCCGGAGGTGTGCTCTTGCTGAGCGGCTCCAGGCTCTTCAATGATCACGTTTATTATCATTATTGTGCTTATGACACCCGTTCCAGCGAGTTGCGCTGGCAGGCGGATCACGCCACCGACCTTGCGACCGATGGAGCACATGGCGAATACAACCGCCACCCAACCATAGTCGGAGAGACGGTCTATGCTTGGCCGTATGCGTATAATTTGAAAACCGGCCAGAGAATCGCGGGTTGGGAATTTGAACGTCACGGACACGGCTGCGGCGGCGTATCCGCTTCAGCCCAGTGCTTGTTCTGGCGAGGCTGGAATCCCTGGATGTACGACCTTGGCCCCGACGGTGGTCCACAACGGCTGACCGCAGTTACGCGGCCGGGCTGCTGGATTAATATAATCCCGGCAGGCGGGCTTGTTTTAATCCCTGAGAGCAGCTCGGGCTGCACGTGCGGCTTTGCCTTACAGACTTCGTTAGCCTTAGTTCCAGAATAGATTCCAGAGCGTAAGAATGAACTCGAAACAGCGAATTGAAGCAGCGATGAATCATCAAACACCCGATCTGGTGCCGGTCATGTGCCAACTTGCGCTGGGGCACTACTTCTTGAATTGCAGTTATAAGCCATCGGAAATATGGTTCGACGGCGAAACATTTGCCAGAGTATTGGTTCAACTCCAGCAGGGGTACGGATTCGACGGTATATTGGTGAACCTTCCCGGCAGACCAACCGATTGGACTAACGCTCTGGCCTCACGCGAGAAAATAGACGATTGCGAGCACCTTCGATGGAAATCAGGATTGGAAACAATTTTCGGTGCCGATGATAATCCCCAGACATATCAGCCGGGGCAGAAACCGCTTGCCAGAGCGGATTATACATCGGTTGACGTTGGTGATCCGGCGACATACAGAACGCCCGGATATATCTGGAACACGTGGCACGCGCCCGAATTGTGGGGCATTGATGCTGAAGCCGATCTCTCCGATCCGTCTGTTTATCCGACATGGTTTACAAACATGCTTGTTAAAGTTCAGCAGCTTGCACCGGATGTCTCGATTCATGTAGAAGTTTTCTCGCCGTTTACTCATCTTATGGAATTATTCGGCTACGAGCACGCCCTTCTTGCTCTAATTGACGCCCCGAAAACATGCCACGACTTGCTCGAAATCTTAACACAAAACGTACTGGCTCAGGTGGAGCTTTATGCGGCATGTCAACCTGATGCCGTACTTGTCAGCTCCGCCTTCGCCGGGGCGGGGTTCATCAGCCGACAGATGTACGAAGAATTTGTAATTCCATACGAGGACCGGGTGTTTCGAGCAATACGGGATTACAGCCTGAAATCGTATGTTCATACCTGTGGTGCAATCGGCGACCGGCTGGACATTATGAGCAGAACTGCCGTTGACGGTATTGACACGCTGGACCCCCCGCCGCTCGGGACAGTAAATTTGGAAGATGCAAAGTCAAAGTATGGCGAACGGTTCTTTTTCAAGGGCAACCTGGATGCAGTCAATGAGATGCTGAATGCTGATGATAAAACCTTCGAACGGGCTGTGAAGGAAAGAATCAGAATCGGTAAGCCCGGCAGCGGATACATACTCTCTTCGGCCTGTAGCGTTGCTCCCCATGTTAGTCCCAAGAGACTTAAACGTCTGGCGGAATTGGTAACACAATTCGGCAGATACTGATCGTCAAAAAAGTCGTCCTAAGTATCCTGTGTATCTTTCGGCCAAACCCAGAGGATCATTCTTTTTCGGATTGTATTATTTGTGACTTTTATAAGGAATAGGCAAATATATACAATAAATGAAATCTTAAAGTTGCACACTCTTGAAAAAAGATTAATTGAGCCATAGTTGTTTGTGGTCGATAAGTAATCTTGAACAAACACATTCCGTGACTTTGTATTAGAAGGAAAAGAATGGAAAGCAAAAAAGGTTTTACGCTAATCGAGTTGATGGCCGCAATCTTTATCGTTTGTATCTTGGCTGCGGTGGTTGTTCCGATAATGCAGGGCCACATCGATTCAGCAAAGTGGTCGGAGGGAAAAGCAATTATGGGTATTATCGCCAGGGCATTGCGTACCCATATTAACGAAAAGAATAATAATTTCACTCCCGTTCCTACTTTAACCGAGCTTGGTTTAGAACCCGGGAATTTGAATGGCACCTATTTCTCTGGTGGTGAATCTGGAACAAATAATTTTTCATGGGTGATTAACAGCAACAATCCAATAAATTTTCTGGTCACCGCCACCGCACCTGCAGGCGTCAAGAGTCCTTCTCAAATTACATTAAATCACGCCGGTATTTTTACAGAAACAAAGTAAAAATGTTGCTAATGATGATTGCCGCTTTACACTAAGTAAATTAATTAATATTTCTACAATGGAACCTGTTTCACAAGCATTCCAAAGTCTATTTGGAAAATTCTTGACACCGTTGTGCTATCTATGTTAAGCTAAATATAGCTTTCATCTATTTGTTTTTCTTTCTGAATCACAGAAGATAGAACTGCAGGCAAGCGACAACAAAGTATAAGTGAGGAAGGAGATAGAGGATACATATATCTATGCGAATCTCATTGCTGAGCAAAGTACTATCTTTCTGTTTAATTTGTATCGCAAATGGGGATGTTGAGCCTTTGGCCGAACAGCGGTTCCCGCCACAGACCCTGCTGGTAATTAACGAGTTCATGGCGTCTAACAACAATTCCACCAAGGATCCACAGGGACAATACGATGACTGGATCGAAATCTATAACTACGGTGTCGATGTCGTTGACATCGGCGGTATGTACCTGACAGACAACCTGTCCGATCCCGTCAAGTGGCAGATTCCCGCTGACAACCCGGCCATGACAACTATTGAACCGGGCAGTTATTTGTTGATATGGGCGGACGGCGATATTTCCGACTCGGGGCTACATGCCAATTTCAAGCTTGATGCTGGTGGAGAAGAAATCGCCCTGTTCAAAAACAACGGGACTACAATGATCGATAGCGTAGTATTCGGCGAGCAGACCAGCAACATTTCCTACGGCCGCTACCCCGACGGTGCAGACAACTGGCGTTACTTCGGCTCGCCGAGTCCGGCGGCGGAAAATATCAGCATCTATGAGGGATTCGTCGCTGAGGTACAATTCAGCCGGAACGGCGGTCTTTGCAACGAGCCTTTTTCTGTGTCATTAGCCACTGATACTGAGGATACTATTATCTACTATAGCCTCGACGGCTCCGAGCCATACGAACTCGGCTCACGGTTTCGCCAGGGAACGGTTTATACAAATCCGATTCTGATCCATAGAACTATATACCTAAAGGCAGTTGCAGTCAAAACAGGCTGGAAGCCTTCCGATACTGCGATGCAGACGTATATATTTTTCGATTTTAGCAACAGTGATTTTAGTTCCAACCTGCCAATCGCCGTCGTTGATACTATGGGCAGGAATATCAGCGAATCATCTCAGACGTTGTCATACGCCAGCTTTATAGACACCGCAACCGACGGCAGGGCCAGATTAACGGATACGCCGGATTTTGTTGGCAGAGCGGGAATCAACATTCGCGGCAAAAGCTCAGCAGATATTTTTCCTAAAAAGCAGTACCACTTCGAAACATGGGACGAATTTGACCAGGATAAAGACGTATCCATACTCGGCTTTCCTCCTGAATCCGACTGGGTTTTGCAAGGCCCTTACTCTGATAAAACACTGATGAGGAATTTCCTGTCATACAAATGGAGTCATGATCTTGGTCATTATTCCGTACGCACAAGGTTTATCGAGATGTTCCTTAACACTAATGGTGGTGGAATCTCAATGAACGATTACGTAGGTGTTTATGTCTTCATGGAGAAAATCAAACGCGGTCCCAATCGTGTTGATATTAAAAAACTTGAGCCGTCTGATAACGTCGAACCTCAGATTACCGGAGGATACATCTTCAAAAAAGACAAGCCCGATCCAGGTGAGACGGTATTGTATACAAGCAGGGGTTTAGAAGTACGCGTTATTGAGCCTAAAATAGAAGATATAACACCAGAGCAGGTGGAGTGGCTTAATAATTATCTCAATGAGTTCGAATCTGTTCTATATGGATCGAACTTTATGAACCCGGTGAATGGTTATGTCAAATATATCGATGTCGATTCATTTATTGATAATCATATATTGGTTGAACTTACAAAGAATATCGATGGTTTTCGTCTCAGTACATACATGTTCAAAGACAGGGGCAGCAAGATTAATATGGGACCCGTCTGGGATTACAACCTGTCACTCGGCAATGCTGATTATCATAATGGATGGATCCCCTCTGGATGGTACTACTCTGGGCTTGGCGCCGGTGAATATCCTTGGTGGCCACGATTGTTTGAGGATCCGACATTTAGGATGCGTTACGCAGACCGATGGTTCGAATTTAGAGAAAATGTATTAGCGACTACCCAATTGCTCCAAGATATCGAAGATACAGCAGCCCTTGTGGATGAGGCCCAGGCTCGAAACTTTAACCGATGGCCTGTTCTGGGTAGTCGGATTTGGCCTAACTGGTTTATCGGTAACACTTATGATGAAGAAATAAACTGGATGAGCGGCTGGCTCGAGCAGCGTCTCAACTGGATGGACAGCCAAATCGGATATGAAATGGCTGCCGCTCCGCCGACTCTCAATCCCCAAGACGGCCAGTACGACAATTCAATAGAATTGATAATGTCTGCTTCGCAAGGTCAGATATATTACACACTGGACGGCACCGATCCTGCCGACTTGATGCCGTCAATGGGAATTAAAGGTTTGCTCGTACCGGAGAACTCTGAGAAGCGCATATTTGTTCCCGTTCGCTCGATCCCCAACGACTGGAATAATCCATCGGGTTTCAACGATAGCAGCTGGAGAAAATACGTCGGCACTCCCGGGGGCGTAGGATATGACAGAGGTTCAGAATATGATCAATTCATCGGGTACGATATTGATTCCCTAATGTACGGCAGAAATGCCTCGTGCTTTATTCGAATTCCATTTAGCCTGAGCAACAATCTGAATGAATTCGACATTCTGACTTTGAACATTCGTTACGATGATGGTTTTATTGCATATCTCAACGGCACCGAGGTAGCTCGACGTAACGTTGACAGTACTTTTACCTGGAATTCTATTGCCAGTATCGAACACCCTGATTCCGAAGCCGTCAAGTTCGAGAGCATAGACATTTCTGCTTCGCTTAATCTGCTTCATTCCGGTAGTAACATGCTGGCCATCCAGGGCTTGAATATTTCCAGCACAGACGCGGACTTTCTTATCTCCGCTGAGCTGCGGGCAAGCTCAGCAGGCTCAGATGAAGTGGACTTGCCGGGCGTCATTCAATATACGTCACCCATTACTTTGACTAAGAGCACGAAAGTAAAAGCGCGAATATTGAACAGCGGTAGTTGGAGCGCAGCAAATGAAGCGGTCTTTTCTGTTGGTAAAGTCGCGCAAAATTTGCGAATCGGCGAGATGATGTATAATCCCCGAGGCTCAAGCGAAGAGTTCATCGAACTAAAAAACATCGGAGCAGAGACAATAAATCTGAATCTTGTAAGTTTTACGAACGGCATTGACTTTACCTTTCCAAGCATCGACCTTGCACCTGGCGAATATATCGTTGTTGTGCAGGACCGCAACGCCTTCGAAGACAGATACGGCTCAAACATTAATATTGCCGGTCAATACTCCGGTCGGCTCGATAACACCGGCGAAAGAATCACTCTGGCAGATGCAATCGGCCGGGCGATTTTGGACTTTAACTATGAAAACAGTTGGTATTCTTTGACCGACGGTGAAGGTTTTTCGCTGACAATCATAGATCCGGCTCATTTTGACCTTAGCGTTTGGGACATAGAGGAAGCCTGGCGGGCAAGCACATATCTCGGCGGCTCGCCGGGACAGGATGACAGCAGAATTCTTCCAAATCCCGGCTCGATTGTGATAAATGAAGTCCTTGCCCATTCTCACGCTGAGGCTTCGGACTGGATCGAACTGTATAACACAACCGGTACAGCAATCAACATCGGCGGCTGGTTCCTCAGCGACAGCAAAGATGCCCTCTTCAAATACGAGATTGCCGCTGGAACAACAATTAGGCCATACGATTACCTTGTGCTCTATGAGGACCTGCACTTCGGCAACATGAATGACGCCGTTTCTCATATTGCTTTTGCTTTGAGTGAAAACGGTGATCAATTGTACCTCAGTTCTGCGGAAAACGGCGTCTTGACAGGCTACCGGGATCAAGAGGATTTTGGTGCTTCACAGACCGGTGTTTCTTTCGGGCGTTATTACAAGTCCAGCACGGGCAATTATAACTTTGTGGCGATGGAGCATAACACACCCGGCTCAGCAAATTCTTATCCTAAAGTCGGCCCGATTGTAATCAGCGAGATTATGTACAATCCAGACTGGCCCATTGGAAGTCTGTATCCGAACGACCAGCACGAATATATCGAACTGCAGAATATCAGCGCAGAGCCTGTAACTTTATACGATAATCAGACAGGGGAAGCATGGATGTTTACAGACGGCATAGAGTTTCTCTTTCCAACAGATGCTCCGGTGACTATTTCCGCGGGTGGTTTTCTGCTAATGGCAAAAAAACCGGAAGCGTTTTCATGGCTCTACCCGGACGTCCCTGCCGAAATTATTTTTGGCCCGTACGATGGGAATCTCAGCAATTCCGGCGAAACATTGGAACTAAGCATGCCCGGCGACGTGGATACAGAAGGTACTCGTCATTATATTCGTATTGACAGAGTTAATTATAGCGATGGTTCACATCCAGAGAATTGTCCTGGCGGGATAGACCT
>JAFGPJ010000095.1 GCA_016936275.1 Sedimentisphaerales bacterium | reverse complement strand
TGACCTCAATCAAACCCGCTTGCAGATAAAACGCGGCGATCTCGAAGTAGTACGAACCAAAAACGGCCTGCTGCCGAGACTGGACACCTTCATTTCCTTCGGCAAGAGCGGCTACGCCGACACCTTCGACAGAGCGATGAACAACATAGACGAAGACAGCTATGATGTCACCTGGGGCCTTGTTTTCGAAGAGCCGATCCTGAACCGCGGCGCCCGCGCCAGGTACACCCGCGCCGTCGCCGGCAAGCAGCAGCTTCATGAGGCACTCGAGAACCTTTCACAACTCGTCCAGGTCGATGTACGTTCGGCGTATATCGAGGTGTCACGGACACAGGAGCAGATTTCCGCAACCACCGCCACACGTAAATTCCAGGAGGAAAAGCTCCGCGCCGAGAGAGAAAAATTCCGCGTCGGCAAGTCCACATCCCTGCTCGTCGGCCAGGCCCAGCGCGACTTCGTCGCCAGCCAGATTGCCGAGATACAGGCAGTCGCAAATTATCTAAAAGCTCTCGTGGTCCTCTACAGGCTCGAAGGCTCCCTGCTGCAGCGCCGAGGCCTCGCCGCCCCGGGCGCCGAGCCCGTCACTCTAAAGGATCAGAAGTAATTTAAGAAGGAGCAGCAACATTATGAGCAAACTCGCCTTCAGAATCTTTGCCGCCTTAATCATATTCTCCCTGCCATCGCTAAGTTGTACAAGCTACGACTCCGGCAAGCCGATCCGCGCCGAAAATTACACACAAACAATCCGTGTCGCGTGTATCGGCGACAGTATCACCTACGGCTATTCGATTAAAAACCGCATCAAAGACAGCTACCCGGCCCAGTTAGGCCGGATGCTCGGCGACGAATGGCAGGTTCGCAACTTCGGTGTCAGCGGTGCAACCCTGCTCAAAAAAGGCGACCTGCCCTACTGGAACCAGCAGGCATTTAAAGACGCTCTGGCTTATAATCCTCACGTTGTCATTATCAAGCTCGGCACAAACGACACCAAGCCGCAGAACTGGAAATACAAAGACCAGTTCGCAGCCGACTACGCAGATATGATCGACCTCTTCGCTGAGTTGCCAAGCAAACCGCGAATCTGGATATGCAAGCCGGTTCCTGCCTACGGCGAGCGATGGGGAATAAGCGAAACAATAATCAAAAACGAGGTCATCCCTCTAATCAGCCGCATCGCCAGTAGCAAGCACGTTCCGGTCCTCGACCTGTATGACCCGCTAAGTGGTAAGCCGGAATTGTTCCCAGACCAGATCCACCCGAACGCCGAAGGTGCTTATGATATCGCTAAGGTGATTTACGCCGTGCTGACGGGCAAAACATGGACGGGCAAATTCGAGCCTACCGGCCTGCCGCAGATGCTCATCATTGGTGATTCCATCTCCATCGGCTATTTCAAACCGCTCCAGGAGCAATTAAAAGATATCGCTGTCGTTACCCACAATGAAGGCAACGCCCAGCACACCGCCCACGGCTTAAAAAAGTTAGACGAATGGCTTGGTGACACCCGATGGGACGTTATCCATTTCAACTTTGGCCTGCACGATTTAAAGTATGTTGATGCGCGCGGCCGAAACATCTCCGTCGAAACCGGCAAACATCAAATACACATAGACCAATACGAGCAAAATCTCGACCAGATCGTTACACGGCTAAAAAAGACCGGCGCAAAATTGATTTTTGCAACCACCACACCCGTGCCGGACGGAACCGGATTCCGCGCCAAAGGCGACGGCGCAATATACAATCGCGCCGCCGAAAGAGTTATGGAAAAACATGGAATCCAGATAAATGATTTATACTCCTTCGCCCTGTCGCGATTGAAAGAGATTCAACAGGACCAAAACGTCCATTTCAATCAAAAAGGCTCAGAATTGCTCGCCGAACAGGTCGCAAAAAGTATTACCAAAGCCCTTGAAGAATAATAAATCATCAATTCTATGAATGATATTGATATTGAATGATAAAACCCCCTGCAGTGCAGGGGGCTAACTTTTGTGGCGCTGCACGTATTTGATTCTTGTTTCCAATTCGCTTTGACTATAACAATACCTTTTGTCGTAACCTTTCGTCCATACTTTGTCGACAAATCCATATTCTCTCAATGCTTTTGTCGCGACCCTTTTGAATCGTCCTATGGAATACCCACACCTCTCGTTTGTGCTTTCGATGACAATATGCACATGGTTACTGCATATTGCTATCGCATAAACTTTCTGACCGATCTGTTTTGCTTCTTTAAGAATTGCATTTTCGACCGTTTTGCGAAGGTTTTTCGGAATAACTATCTTATTGTGTTTTAACAATTGCTTATTGGTTTCTTCTAATTGAGAGTTTGTACCCAATGTGACTCCATTTTTAACATAACCTCTCTTATCCCCCTGCAGCCATGTCCCGTAAGTAGTCCAAGTCGCCATAAATCCAATCATTTTCGCCATACCCAAATCCCAAATTTAGCCCCCTGCACCGCAGGGGGTTCTTTTCTTAATGTCATTCACAATAAACCTGCACCGCAGGGGGTTTTTGTCTCAATATGATTCGCAACAAAAAGATCACTCTATTCTCGAACAACAAGGTCATGAAGTCACGGAGATTCTACAAAAAAATGGGTTTTAAACCAACCGGCGAAGAATTCCTCGAAGCAGATATAAAACGCATCAACATGAAACTAAAAAATCCATAAAAATACCCCCCCCTGCCGCAGAAAACATCAAAAAAGCCGCAAACTTCCTAACCACAAAAAGAGACATTGACACTGCTTCATAGTATTAATTTCCTTCTGAACGATTTCAAAAAAATCGAGAATCTCCGCACCGAAGGCTTCGGTTAACAAGATCGATGAGTTTAACGCATGAAATGTACCATACTACCTTTAATTACCAGGAGTATCGTCATCTTTAGGATTGATCTTTTTGTTCATTTATTCCTCAAAGTTGCATTTGATATAATGCATTTTTTCCTCTATACAGGTTTGGCTCATAAAGGACGATGGTATCGCCGAGTTTTTGAGTATTAATATAACATTACTTCTCTCTTTGGAATTTTTGACCGACTTAAAATGTCGAGTCGGATGACTTCAGGTGCTTTGATTTTACGGTCAGAAACAAGAAATGCAACAGCTACTGTTAATCGATCATCGGAGTTAACGGGCTCAGGTATCGTTAACGATAACACCTGTTCAAAACCAACACAGAATGGGCTTTTGTTATTCATTAAGATTAAAATGTCTTTATATATGGGTTCAGGTAATGTTAGCCATTTAATGGACTCAAAGCCTGCACGAAGCCCGTTGGAATTGTCGACAATTATGAAGTCCTCCTGTTCATTAACCGAATCAAGATGTTCAAAAATCTGTGTTACCAATAATTTACCTTCAGTCTGCCATTCAGTTTTCAGAGAAGGCCTTTTGCTCGTCACCATCCCTAATCCTTCCAAAGTCAAATCCGTTGATTCATGATTAGGATCTATCTTAATGAGATATCTCGATGCTCCCTTTGATTCAATCTCCCTGCGCATGTTTGGTATGAGATTCTTTTCCTGTTCTAACGAAACGAGATGTGAAGCTGTCTGTGGTGATAGGTCACCAGGTTTTACTATAGCGACAAGGCAGCCTTTAGCTTCCTCATCACTTCCGATCTTCAAAGAGAATCTCTGTGGATCAATGACTGCCAGACAGTCATTTAAACGGTGACTAAGCCTTACATCTGGAATGGAAGGCCATGAGCTACTATCTTGTTCCCAGTGTATAGAACCATCGATACTAAAAGGTATTGCCCGATAATCATGTAGTTTTCTTGGCCCTCCGTCCTGCACCTGAATAATTCTTGATCTTGTACAAGAAGTCTGATAACCTGTATAACTACTCCATCTTTCAATCACATCTTCTCTACAACGACCAAGGTTGTCTACAAGGAAAGGGCCAATGGGGATATTAACTTGGATGACAACAAATTTACGAAAATTATTACATTTTACAGAACCCGCTAAAAGAAAGGGACGTTCACCATAACGATAAAATTTGCCCAAATATAATTCTTCAGAGATAAGATAACCCTCCGCCCGTATCTTGGGTGTTACAATCAATATGACTATGGTTGTAATGGACACTGCCGACATTAAAATTAGACAACCTATAAGAAATGCTTTAATATAGTTTCGTTCTGTAAATGAAGATTCATCATTTGGAGAATCAATAGTAGAAGTGACAATACCTTTAGCTTGCTTACGAGACATTTCTGATGAAACTTGGCTTGGCGCTGTCGACTCGACGTTCACCACTTGACGAGCACTGTTCTGCTCAGAGATTCTTAGGTGATCGGAGGGCTTGGACCAATCTTTGGGGATCTCAAATCGATTCCCGCAAGGACACTTTGCTTTCCGTCCTTGATGCTCCTCAGAAACCTTGAATTTTCTATTGCACTCTGGGCACCTTACTGAAAAACTCATACTATGCTATCTCTTGGATTCTTTTGCATGCTTATACGGTCACTTATACTAGCACATATCTGGTGTTATTAATATATCTAGTAATTCCGGGGATGCCATACTTAATTTCAACTGATATATGCGCCCCAAACTCACAAACAACCGAGTATAATTACCATATTCTATCAAAGCCATTATCGAAGATCGCAGATCCAAGGTGTACTTGTCTTGTTGCTCACCAAATACAAATTTATACTATTTCAACGGGATTTTCAATCGAAAAATTGTAATACATTAACAAAAATCGGCTTTTTGAGCGTTAAACCGGCTTTTTTGCCATTGATTATTACTGATTTCTATTTGATTGATTTCCTATGTCTTCTGTGCCCTTTGTGGCTTAATAGAAGACGCCGTCTCACGGAGATTTTTACAAAATATGCCCGCTTTTTTCGATTGCCGGTCGTAGAATGTATAAAAACAGAATACAGAATGAAAAGTCGAAGATCAGGAAATCAGAAATATGCGTTAATCGTCGTTTATCTGGGATTATTGATTATTTCTCTGTGTCCTCTGTGCCTCTGTGGCTATGAGTAGATTTGAAAAAACAAAGCCAATTTTTATGGTTAATAGTTCGTAGTTCATAGTTCAGAGTAAAAACAAAGAATGAATATCAGTGTTAATCAGTGTAAGCTTGTCCTGAGCGAAGCCGAATGGGGCTACTTTTGTAATCGTAACGCCCTTTGAACGGGATCAAGCCGAGACGGCCATCTGCTCCGGCTCCTGTTCAACCTGTCGGCGTCTCTTTCGGCGGTTTATCGTTCGCTGCTCGCCGTGCGATACCGGGGCGTCGCTGGATGCGACCTGGAGGGCTTCAACTGCGTTTTCTGCGTATAAATCGGCCTCCATCTCCTGCCAAAGACCTTCGGCACGATTGAATAAGCCGCCTGAGACCAGAATTCGCATGTCCGGCCAGGCGTTTACGGATTTGATCGTATCGATGAGCCGGCGCACGCTCGGCGCCTGTCTCGGGGCTGTGCCGTAGATCAGGAGGATATCCGCGCCGAAATCGTTAATAAATGAAAGAATATCGTCGTTGGTCAGGCCGCCGCCAAGAAAGCGGACGTCCCAGCCATCGCTCTCGAACAAATCGGTCATCATCTGGGCTCCCAACTCCTGAAGCTCGTCCGGGGCGCAGCAGACTACGATTTTCCTGCTCTTGCCGGGCCGACGGGGCAGCTTATTCTGGAGCTGGTCGACAATTGTACGGTTAACCCGAGTTGCCAAATGCTCTTCGACAACAGATATTTTGTCCTCTCGGAGCAGATTTTCAATTTCCATCATGACCGGCCAAATGATGTGGACATAAACAGAATTTGCTGGAATACCGCTCTGCATCGCTTCCTCAATTACAGCACGACAAGCTTTTCTATCGCCTCGCAGCAGTGGTTCCAAATAACGTGCCAGCATTTCTTCCTTTACCATGATTTTATCTCCATAAATTTTATCTATGTTGTCTATATTTACACACGACTCTTTTTATTTCTGATTAAATGTTAAAATGGGCAATATTTTAATAATCATAAATACGTATCGGAGAGGCAAAAGAAAAAACTTTAGTCAATTTAGGTAAAATAGAGAATATTAAATTGGGTATTGCACAAATACGCTTATGCTCTTTTGCAAATTCAAATGATTATAGCTCCGCTTTTTTGTACCGTATAATAACGCTGATTTTTATGCTAAAATCACCACTCTTCACGAAATCCAGGTTGCACAACGGATATTTAAAGACAAATTGTTATCGGCCGTTCAATACCGATAGCTTTTACCTGAGAAATTTTTGAGGTGATTTTAATTCTAAGCTGTCAGGACGCGACGATACGCTTCGAATAAAACTGTGGGCTATATATTATGTCGCATCCTTTTGCAGCTTAAATTCGACGCTATCAACAAGTGCCTGCCATGATGCTTCGATGACGTTTTCGGAGACGCCGACCGTTCCCCACATCGAGTTTTTGTCCCGCGATTCGATTATTACTCGCACACGCGCAGCGGTACCTGCTCCGGCATTGACCACACGAACTTTATAATCGAACAAATGGACATCCCTGATACTCGGGTAGAAATTCTCAAGCGACTTTCGCAGAGCGGCATCAAGCGCATTTACAGGGCCATCCCCTTCGCCGACAACATGTTCGGTTTTGTCGCCGACCCTGAGCTTTACGGTAGCCTCGGTGACAATGTCGCCCGTTGCGCGTTTCTCAACTGTCACGTGATATTTAATCAGGTCGAAAAACGGCTTATATGTTCCCATGACTTTTTTGACGAGCAAGTCGAAGCTGGCATCGGCGGCCTCAAACTGGTAGCCTTCGTTCTCAAGCTCCTGAACACGCATCAGCACATTTCGGGCCAATTGCTTGTCCTCGGCAATTTTAGCCTTTTCCAGCTCGGCCAGGACTGTGGATCTGCCGCTCAACTCGGAAATCAGAAATCGTCTTTCGTTTCCGATAAGCTCCGGTTCAATGTGCTCATAAGTGCGTTTACTTTTCCGCAGGGCGTCCACGTGCAAGCCGCCCTTATGAGCAAATGCACTTTCACCAACGTATGGCATATTCATTGCCGGCGTCAAATTAGCTATCTCGAAAATATAGCGTGACACTTCGGTGAGGGTCTTGATTTTTTCAGGACTGATGACTTCAATACCCATCTTAAATGCAAGATTGGGTATGATTGTACATAGGTTAGCATTGCCGCACCGCTCGCCGAGCCCGTTAATCGTACCCTGAATATGCCGTGCTCCCGCCCGGACCGCGGCGAGACTATTGGCTGTGGCACAGTCACTATCATTGTGAGCATGAATCCCAACTACCATGCTGTCGAACTGCCCGCAGACAACTTTGGTGATTTCGTACACCCGTTCCGGCATGCTCCCGCCGTTAGTGTCACAAAGCACAATCACATCGGCTCCGGCCTGGGCTACTACAGCAAGGACTTTCATAGCATATTCGGGATTTTCTTTGTAGCCGTCAAAGAAGTGCTCGGCGTCAAAGATCGTCTCTACGTCATGCTTTTTGAGATACTCAACTGATTCGGCACAAATCTTCAGGTTCTCATCCAGCGAGCAACCCAGCACATGAGTTACATGCATATCCCAGGTTTTACCGACAAGAGTGGCCACTTTTGTCTTGCAGGCAAGCATTGTATTAAGCGAGACATCGTCCGAAACGCTGCTATTAGCCCTGCGTGTGTTGCCGAACGCAACAATTTTTGCTTTCTTCAAATCCAGCTTAGCAACTTCCTCAAAGAATTGTATTTCCTTCGGATTGGAAGCGGCGTATCCACCCTCGATATAGTCGAGGCCAAGCTCGTCAAGGCACCTGGCGACCGCAAGTTTATCTTCGAGCGAGAAGCTGACGCCCTCGGCTTGCATGCCATCACGAAGAGTAGTATCGTAAAGCTTTATTTTATACATAGTAAACGCATTTTACCCTGATGGCACAGGGATGTAAAGCCCTAATGGCGGCGATCAGAACACAAACACTAAATTTTCCGAAAAGTTATTGCAATCCGGCAGAAAGCCGGATAGCGTTCTGCGTTTATCTCAAAATTTTATCAAGTGTATTCTATCCAGCATAGAACAATATGATTCTGACACAAATATTACAACCTGATTGTATCAAAGTTCCCGTGGAGAACCAAGACAAGGAAGCTGTAATAACAGAACTTGTGGACTTGTTGGATTCCAACGTATTGTTGCTGGACAGAGATACCGCCCTGGATGCGGTCATGACACGTGAACGAATACAGAGCACTGGAACGGGCGCCGGAATAGCCATCCCTCACGGCAAATGCAATGCTGTTAAAGAACTTGTCATGGCCATCGGAATTGCACACGAGCCGATCGATTTTAACAGCATCGACAGCAAACCAGTAACAACCCCCATACTGCCGGTCTCGCCGGCAGACCAAACCGGACCTCATATTCAGGCTTTGGCTACGATAAGTAGATTGATGCTCAATGAAGAATTCAGGCAACAGCATGAAAAAGCCACCTGTGCCGATGAGGTTTATGAACTACTGAATAACCAACAGAATCAATAGGTACGGCGTAATCAATGCCGATTTTAACGCTGCGTACCGGCAACGAAAATTATTTCGTTGTTTCCCAAAGAATCAGGCCCATTTCATAGGGATTTGAAAGGTCGGCATGTCTCGGTAAAACTCTTACCGCCACACCGTGCTGCCCGGTCTTTTCGCAAGGCATCGATCCGATAAACCAATGTTCACCTTCATGTTCCGATGTTTTTTCAAAATCCATCTTCACCGCTGAGCCGTTCTTTATGTTTTCCCAGTTATCCACAGGGCCATGATAAAGCTCGACCGAAACGTCATTCGGATCTATCTTTCCGAGTTTTACCAATGCTTTAATATATAACTTTGAGCCAATTTTAAGTTGAGGCTGCTTCGGATTTAGCTTCTGATTACCGTCGCCGTTGCTCACTTCCATTACTACATCTTTGACGGCAAGCTCAGGCCAGGCTTTTCTAAAATTGTCTTTCCAGCTCGAAAAAGCCTTCGCTCTGGCACAGGATTCTTCGGTCAGATATCGCCATTTAGCAGCAGCAGGATAGTAAAATTTACGTGTATAGTCGGCAAGCATTCTGTGAGTGTTGAATCGCGGCGCTATCCACTTGATAGAATTTTTCATCCTGCGTATCCAGGCTCTGGGCAGATTGTCCACCGAGCGAGTGTAAAACAGCGGAACAACTTCATTCTCCAGCATATCATAGATGGCCTGAGACTCCACCATATCCTGATAATCGTTATCCTCATAGCTTTCGCCGATACCAATGACCCAGCCTCCATCCTGAGTGTATCCTTCACACCACCAGCCATCGGAAGTACTCATATTCAACACGCCGTTAACCGCAGCTTTCATACCGCTCGTGCCGCTTGCCTCCATCGGCCTGCGTGGATTATTAAGCCAGACATCTACTCCGCGGACCAGAAATCTCGCTATATCGATATTGTAATCTTCCAGAAACACCACGTGCCGCCTGACGTTGTTCTGATTGGCAAAGTGAATAATCTGGCGGATTATATCCTTGCCTTCGGTATCTTTCGGATGGGCCTTACCGGCAAAAATAAACTGCACCGGTCGATTTTGATCGTTGAGAAGATTCATAAGCCGGTTAGGATTTTTAAGTAACAGATTGCCCCGTTTGTAGCTGGCAAACCGTCTTGCAAAACCAATGGTCAGAGCCTCTGGATCGAGGACTTCCTCGGCGTGGTTTAATTCTGTATGGTAAGTACCTCTGCGCTGCATCTGGGCCTTAAGACGGCTGCGGGTAAAAACAATCAACTGCTCTTTGCATCGCTGATGGATTCTCCAGAATTCCTCGTCGGGAATCTGTTCGATTGCTTCCCAAAGCGATTCGTTCATAGCCTCATCAGCCCAATTCAGCCCCAGGTACCTCTCGTATAAAGAATCAATCTCATCCGAAACCCAGTTCTTAATATGGATACCGTTTGTGATTGAAATAATGGGTACTTCATTACGCGGAATACCCGGCCAAAGACTGCCCCAAATACCCCGCGATATCTGGCCATGTAATTGGCTAACGCCGTTTGTGAAGCTGCTCAGCCGTAACGCCAGAATCGGCATCTTGAACGCTTCGTTGTCATCGTCGGGAAGTATTCTGCCCAATCCCAGAAACCGCTTTCGATTTATACCGAGCTTGGGGAAATAACCACCGAAATATTTGTCCATAAGCTCCACGCGAAATTCATCAAGACCGGCTTTAACTGGTGTATGTATCGTAAAAACGTTGCCCGCCATGGTAGCCTCAACAGCCTCGTCAAAAGTCATTTCATCGGAAGTTCGCAATTCACGGATTCGCTCCAATGCCATAAAAGCGGCATGCCCCTCGTTCATATGACAAACCGTTGGTGTAATATCCATTGCCGTCAGAGCTTTGAGGCCGCCAATGCCCAGCATAATCTCCTGGCGAATTCGCAGTTCCCGATCTCCGCCGTAAAGACTGCTGGTAATCATCCGGTCTATCGGGGAATTGGCGTGCACATTCGTATCCAGCAGATACAACTCCACCCTGCCGATAGACACGCGCCATATCTGTGCTATAACGCATCTGCCGGGATATTCGACACTGATAGTCAAAGGCCGGCCGCTTTCTTTGCGAACGAGCT
>JAFGPJ010000094.1 GCA_016936275.1 Sedimentisphaerales bacterium | reverse complement strand
GGATTTTGACCGTCGGGCTTATCGTTGATAATGGCGGCATAGTTCAAAAAGTATGTGTGAATATGGGCCAGCCGATTTTGTCGCCGCGTGACATTCCCGTGAACCTGCCCGGCGAAAGGGTTATCGCACAGCCTATAGAAGTTCTCGGAGAGGAATTATCGATGACCTGCGTATCAATGGGAAATCCTCACGCTGTATTTTTCTGCGATAACGTGCAGTCAATCGAGCTTCAGAAATTCGGACCGGTTATCGAAAGACACAGCCTGTTTCCGAAGCGAATAAACGTTCATTTTGTACAGATTGACAAGCCGGCGGAATTTACAATGCGGACATGGGAACGAGGCAGTGGCATTACGATGGCATGCGGTACCGGAGCCTGTTCGGTTTGTGTAGCTGCTGCTTTGAACGGGCGCCAGCAGCGAATATGCACGGGGCATTTGCCCGGCGGTGACCTTGAACTCAACTGGTGCGAACAAGACAATTGTGTTTATATGACCGGCCCGGCCGACGAAGTATTCGAAGGCGTTTGGCCTCAATAGCAACGTCTATATACAGAGTTTTGGCGGACGGCAGAATTCAAGAGCAACTCCGTGTCTGCCGGAAGCTGAATCGGTCCTCAAGACTTTTGCGAATCCCGCAATTTTGCCGCCAAATTCGAGCAGGCCTGATGTCGGTGGTATTGATAATTCGACCTGCAATATATTGCCCTGCTCGAATGTCTCAGTCGGAGTCTCGAAATATAAACCGCCAGTGCTTACATTTACCGTATGACCGTCGTAAGATATATTGGCGGTCGATCCAACTTTACGGCATGAAAGATTGTACTTTGCCCCCAGCCGCTTGTGCCTGCGTTTTTCTAATCGATCCATCGTACGCATCCCTGCATAATAGTGTTGATTCCATGTCCTTGTTAATTTTGTGATAATAAGTGCAAAATTCGTTCCAAAACACAAGCTGAACAAATAACCTATTTTAACTTTTACAAGTGCTTGTTAAGCCGGAGTTTAGATGACATTGTCCGGCCGATTTTGACATATTTGGCGAAGACTATTATAGCTGCGTTGACAAATAGAAACATGAAAAGCTGAATAATTAGCCTGCTCTGGTATTTCATTGATGAAGAAATATATTTAGATGTTTATTTTATAGAATGTTATGTTTATAATTAAACACAAGGCTCTTTTAGTCCGAAAAAGAGAACAGGTGTGTTGTTTTTTTGCAACACTTATTCTTGACAATATTTGAGACGGTTCCTATTATCATTATTATGCCAGAGAACTCAGGACAACAATCTAAAAGGTTGGAAAATCAGGGCGATTCACGGGAGGAGCATAACACGAGTGACGGCTCAGAATTCGGACTACTCGGCGAGTCGGTCCTTGAGTCACTTCCGATAGGTATTATCGCTTTCGATTCCGATCTGAAGATTCTCGGGGCTAATTCTCAGGCAAAACGGCATCTTGTGCTGAACAATTATATTGACAAATCCCTCGCGAAAGGCACGGATGATAAGATATGGCTGGGCTGGACACAGCAGTTGACCACAGCGATTTCATCCGGAATGCCGTGCAGGTTCGATGATGTAAGCTTTACTTCGGGCGGCAAAACAAAACTGCTTCGAATTATCTGTGCACCTTTGGCGGAAACCGAAACGGCAAAAAGTATCGGCGGTATCATTACCGTTGAAGACGTCACCGAGAGGATCAATATAGAGAGAAAGCTGGCGAACACCGAAAGACTGGCCGCCGTTGGAAAACATGCCTCTAAGGTTGCCCATGAATTGAATAATCCGCTGGATGGGATCCTGCGATACATAAATCTCGCTATGAGGATTGTCGAGCAGGAGAATCTTCAAAAGCCCAAGGAGTATCTCACTCAGTGCCATCAGGGACTGATGAGAATGGTTCAAATCGTCAGCGAGCTTCTTGAATTCTCGCGCAGCACATACACGCCTCAGGAATATGTCAAGATTGAGCAGGTCATCGAAGACGCCCTCAAGACTATGGAATCGAGGGCCGAAGCGGTGGATATTTCAATTATAAGAAATTACACTTTTGGCCTGCCGCAGCTCAGGAGCGGCAATTTGTTTCAGGTCTTCTGTAATCTTGCAAAGAACGCTCTGGATGCGATGCCGAACGGCGGCGAGCTTCGAATCTCTACCTCTCTGGCATCAGATAATACGATTGTGGCTGAGCTTCACGATACGGGAATGGGTTTTCCGCCGGAAAGCAAAGAAGAGATATTCGAGCCGTTCTTCACAACAAAAGAGGGAAGCAAAGGAACCGGATTGGGACTGGCTATATGCAGGGACATCGTTGAGAGCTATCACGGTCGAATCGCAGCACAAAATGCCCCCGATGGCGGCAGCATTTTCACCGTGTATCTGCCGGTGACCGGCTAAAGCGTTATTTGAATTTATAAAATGGGCCTGGGAGTTTTATGAGAAAGAAAAATATTCTTGTTATAGATGATGATAAAATCATCCTCGACTCATTGTGCGAGTTTCTATCGCTCGAAGGCTTCCAGGCAAGTGGTGCTGAAACAGTCAAAAGTGCCCTGGCTAAGCTGGAAGAGGAGAGCTATTGCCTTGTCCTTACAGACGTCAATCTTCCGGACGGCGATGGCCTCGAATTATTGGGCATTGTCAAGCAAAACTATCCACAAACCGTGGTCATTGTGATCACCGGCTACGGAACAATAGATAGTGCGGTCAAGGCCATTAAGAAGGGTGCTTATGATTACCTGACGAAGCCGATCATAGACGACGAACTGCGGCTGGCCGTCGAAAGAGCGATCAACCAGCAGTCACTTATCAGTGAAAATGAAAATCTTCGATTCCAGCTCGAACGAAAACGTCGGCTTGAGAACATAATCAGCCACAATTACAAAATGGCGAAGATTTT
This sequence comes from Sedimentisphaerales bacterium, assembly GCA_016936275.1. Classification (GTDB taxonomy): domain Bacteria; phylum Planctomycetota; class Phycisphaerae; order Sedimentisphaerales; family Anaerobacaceae; genus JAFGPJ01. The sequence goes on along the minus strand of JAFGPJ010000094.1, from coordinate 2,567 downwards.
TGATCTCGTCGAGGCTGTTGCCGACAGCAAGACAACGATACTGATGGCCGGGCCGTCGGGCACAGGCAAGAGCATGCTGGCAAGAGCAATCCATCAGCACTCGAGCCGGAGCGAAAAGCCATTTGTCGAAGTCAGTTGCGGGGCACTTCCGGAGACGTTGCTCGAAAGCGAGCTGTTCGGTCATGTTAGAGGTTCATTCACCGGCGCAGTGAATGACAAGGAGGGCAAATTCCTTGCTGCTGACGGCGGGACAATCTTCCTCGATGAAGTAGCCAACGCTTCGCCGGCCCTTCAGGCCAAGCTCCTGCGGGTTTTGGAAGACAGGCAGTTTGAACCGGTCGGCAGCAATAAAACCAAAACCGTGGACACACGGATTATTCTTGCATCGAACCGGGACCTTGGTGAGGAAGTCCGGCAGGGCAGATTTCGTGAAGATTTGTATTATCGGGTGAATGTAGTCACGATTGACCTGCCGCCCTTGTGTGAAAGGGTCGGGGATGTCCGGCTGCTGGCAGAGCATTTTCTTCGGATGTACTCTACACAGCACAATAGAAAAAAACTCGGTATTACAGACGAGGCAATGGAATATTTAGAGCGTTACCCGTGGCCCGGCAACGTTCGCGAGCTGGAAAATGTTATCGAGCGGGCGACTTTACTAAGCAAGGGCAAATTCATCGGCCCCGAGGACCTGCCGGATTCGATTAAAAGAGAGCAAAGCCGGCAGACAAAACAATACAAATCAACGAGTCTCAAAGAAGCATTGGCCGGGCCGGAGAAGGACATTATCAGGCAGGCACTGCAAGCCAATCACTGGAACAGGCAAGCAACGGCCAAAGCACTCGATATTAACCGCACAACTCTATTTAAGAAAATGAAGCATTACGGCCTATACGCCGAGGCCGAACGATTGGGTCTAACCTAAAATGCCCCTGCTTTTTTGCGGAGGGAGGGGAGAAGGAAGAGAAAAGCAGGAGCAAAAAATGAAAAAGCTATTATTATTATAGCAGTTTTTCCCAAAAGGTCAATCAAAAATCCCTCCAAAGTAGTTGGCAAAAGCCCTTTTTTCGATGACAATATACTTTCCAAAAAATACCGGATAATATAGGCCTATACCCGTCAAAACAAGGATTCGGCTGTTTCGGAATGGCAGAATATCAGCATCAAAGCTGATTTAGTGCTTTAGATTTTGATGAACGTTTTCTTGCGATACATCAACCATAGTATCAGCCAAACGGTCGCGAATGCTGCCAGAGCTTGAATAAAGGAATACCAGTTCCCGGTATATTTTTTCAGGCCCTCGACAAAGACGCCGCTGATATTACGGAAATTGACAATATGTACGGCCATATAGACCGTAATAGCGTTCATTCCTATAACTACAAAGCCGAATGCCCATTTCCTGAAACCCAGCACGTCAATCACCAGGTAGAATAACGACAATAAAATGAAGCAAATGCCGCCTGAAAACAGAACGAAAGAGCTTGTCCAAATATGCTTGATTATCGGAAAGAACAGGCTCCAGACAAGGCCCGCTACGATGCAGCCAGCCCCTATCACCAATAGCCACAGCACTTTTCTGATTCCAACTTTATCCGAACGCAGCAGGTGTCCCGCCATCACACCGAGCATGACCGTGCATGCAAACGTCATGCTGCTCAGGATCCATGTATAGGGCGGATCGGTGCCGTCAATAAAGCTGCCGAATATGGCCCGGTCAATGTAGATGGCCAGGTTCGCATCCGGCATCAGAACATCCGCGCCACGGCCGGGGAACGGAACCAGCATCATCAAAGCCCAGAACAGCAGCAGCAGAATCCCCGTGACGGCGATCTGCCATCTGATGCCCAGATTGAGCATGATGATTGCCGAGATTAAGTATCCTGCCGCTATGGCCTGAAGCGTATTGGAATAGATGTGCAGCTTCGAGATGTCGAATTCGAGCAGGTTCCCCTGTGCGACCATGCCGAGAACAAAGAGAATCGCGGTCCGCTTGAGAATGTGCAGATATAGCCGGATTTTGCCCTGGCCTGCGAGCCGGCGTTTGTCGAACGAATAAGGCATGACCACGCCGACAATGAACAGGAATAACGGCATAATCAAATCTTCGAAACGGAAGCCCTCCCATTTGACGTGCGTCAGTTGTGTGCGAATCTGAGCAGTTACTGGACTGTCGAAAATATCGTGCAGGCTGGCGAAGATTCTTTCGCCCCCGATGATGAAGAACATATCGAAGCCGCGAAGGGCATCGATCGACATTACACGCCCCACAAGCTTCATCTGCTTTTTGTCTTCCGGCGATTTTGTCTGTATCTGGTCCATAATTACTCCCATTCATCCTCGTACAGCTACATTTAGGCATCTTTACACAAATTTGTGCATATTCTAACGACACTCGGACACAGGCGTAAGGAAAATAACAAAGCATTATAAAAATTCCAAAAGAGGTAAATAATCTGCTTCTCCTGTCAAGTTTATGAGAAAAAAAAAGAGACTGTAGCTGCAATGCAGAGTATTTTTAATATATTTTGGCTATTGATGTCGATATTCCAACATAAAGATAAAAATTT
>JAFGPJ010000093.1 GCA_016936275.1 Sedimentisphaerales bacterium | reverse complement strand
CCTTTCAGCAGGGTTGCCTGTGAAACGCTCGTAAAAACCGGTCTGGCCATGGTCGCTGGCGAAATCACTTCAACCGCTGTGGTCGATGTGCCTGCTGTTGTCCGCCAGGTAATAAAAGAAATAGGATACACCGATCCCGAAATGGGTTTCGATTATGATAATTGTGCCGTTCTTGTCGGACTTGGCACTCAAAGCCCTGACATTTCACAAGGCGTAACTGAAGGCAAGGGGCTTCACAAAGAGCAGGGTGCTGGCGACCAGGGGCTTATGTTTGGTTTTGCCTGTAATGAAACCCCGCAGCTTATGCCTATGCCCATTCAGCTTGCGCAATTGCTCGTCGCAAAACTTGCAGCAATGCGCCAAAGCGGAAAACTCTCCTGGCTTCGTCCCGACGGAAAAAGCCAGGTAACCGTTGAATACCGCAATGGTAAACCTTACAGGATTCACACCGTTGTTATTTCTACACAGCATTCGCCGGATATAAAATACAGCAAACTCCGCAGCGAAATAATTAAAAAAGTTATTCTGCCCGTTCTGCCTAAAAAAATGGTCGATAAAAATATCATCTTCCATATTAATCCCACAGGCAGATTTGTCATTGGCGGCCCGAAAGGTGATTGCGGCCTGACCGGCAGAAAAATCATCGTTGATACCTATGGCGGCAGGGGAGCGCACGGTGGCGGCGCTTTCAGCGGCAAGGATCCCTCAAAAGTTGACCGTTCTGCAAGCTATATGGCAAGATACATTGCCAAAAACATCGTTGCGGCCGGCCTTGCAGATGCCTGCGAAATCCAGGTCTCCTACGCAATAGGCGTTGCCGAACCTGTCTCGGTTCATATTGATACTGAAGGTACTGCCAAAGTCGACGAAAGAGATATCGAAAAAACCATAAGAAAAATCTTCCCGCTCACACCAAAGGGAATCATTAATCATCTGAATCTTCGTAGGCCGATTTACGCCGCTACTTCGTATCATGGCCATTTCGGCAGAACAGGCCAGGATTTCACATGGGAAAAAACCGATATGGTTGCAAAATTGAGAAAAGAATTAGGTTTGAAAGGCAAAAAGTAAATGGTTTCCGAATTTATTCATCAAGATTTTCTCCTGCAAACGGATATCGCAAGGAATCTTTACCATCAGCATGCGGAAAAAATGCCCATTTTTGATTATCACTGCCACCTGCCCGTCCAGCAGGTTGCCGACGATGCCCGCTTCGAGAATATCACGCAAGTCTGGCTCTACGGCGACCACTATAAATGGCGAGCGATGCGTACCAACGGCGTCGATGAACGATTCTGCACAGGTGACGCCTCTGATTGGGAAAAATTCCAGATGTGGGCTCAAACCGTGCCTTTTTGCCTCCGCAATCCGCTCTATCACTGGACTCATATGGAACTCAAGCGGCCGTTCGGGATAACAAAACTCCTGTCTCCCGACACTGCAAAAGAAATTTATGACAAATGTTCCGAACTTTTAAAGTCCCCAAAATTCAGCGCACGCGGAATTATGCACCAAATGAATGTAAAAATCGTTTGCACGACCGATGACCCCGTCGATGACCTCCGCTACCACAGGAAAATCGCAACCGATGGCTTCGAGATAAAGGTCTATCCCGCCTGGCGTCCTGACAAGGGCATGGCTGCAGAAAATACAAAGGCTATGAACGCCTGGATCGAAAAACTCCAGTCCGCTTCTAACCTCGAGGTAAAGGATTTCACCTCTTATGTTGAGGCAATCAGGAAACGTCATGATTTCTTCCACGAAAATAACTGCCGTCTCAGCGACCACGGCATTGAAACCGCCTACTCTGAAGATTATACCGATAGTGAAATCGAAAAAATCTTCGCCAAAATAAGAAAAGATAAAACCCTCAACCTCGATGAGATCCTAAAATTCAAATCCGCTATGATGTACGAGTTCGGCCTTATGGATGCCGAAAAGGGCTGGGTCCAGCAACTGCATATGGGTGCGCTGCGAAATAATAACAGTAGATTATTCAAATCTCTCGGCCCAGATACAGGCTTTGACTCCATCGGAGACTTCGAAGTTGGAAAGCCGCTCGTAAAATTTCTCGACAGGCTCGATTCACAGAACAAACTTGCGAAAACGATTCTTTACAATCTCAATCCTCGCGACAATGAGCTTTTGGCCACGATGATTGGTAATTTTCAGGACGGCTCCGTTGCCGGGAAAATGCAGCTCGGATCAGGCTGGTGGTTTCTCGATCAGAAAGACGGCATGGAAAAACAAATCAATGCTCTTTCAAGCCTTGGCCTTTTGAGCAGGTTCGTTGGTATGCTCACCGATTCCCGCAGTTTCCTTTCGTACCCGAGACACGAATATTTCCGTCGTCTACTCTGTAATATCATCGGCAATGATGTCGAAGCAGGCCTGATACCAAAAGACATAAAACTCCTCGGCCAAATGGTCGAAGACATCTCTTACAACAACGCCAAAAACTATTTCGGCATGAAACTATAATTAAGGAGGCATTTAATGGACGTTAAAATTCACTTAAACGAAAAAGACATCCCCAAACAATGGTACAATCTTGCCGCAGACCTGCCGAGCCCGCTTCAGCCCCCGCTCGGCCCAAACGGCCAGCCTATTACTCCTGATATGCTCGCTCCGGTCTTTCCGATGAACATCATCGAGCAGGAAGTCAGCACCGAGCGTTGGATTGATATTCCCAAAGAAGTACTTGAAATTTTATATCAATGGCGGCCCGCTCCTCTCAGAAGGGCGACTCGCCTCGAAAAATTCCTCAAAACTCCTGCCAAAATCTTCTACAAGGACGAAAGCACCTCGCCTCCCGGCAGCCACAAACCTAACACCGCCGTCGCTCAGGTTTACTATAACAAGGTCGCCGGCATCAAGAAAATCACTACCGAAACCGGCGCAGGACAATGGGGTTCTGCCCTCGCTTATGCCTGCAGTCAGTTCGGCCTCGAATGCAAGGTCTATATGGTTCGAATCAGTTTCGACCAGAAACCCTTCCGCAAACTTATGATGCAGGTCTGGGGCGCCAATTGTGTCGCAAGCCCGAGCAATGAAACCGAATTCGGCAGAAAAATCCTGAAGGAAATGCCCGACACCCCCGGCTCTCTCGGCATCGCTATTTCTGAAGCCATTGAAGAAGCCGTCCACGACAAAAAAGGCGAAACAAGATATTCTCTCGGTAGCGTGCTCAATCACGTTATGCTCCACCAGACTATCATTGGCCTCGAGGCCAAAAAACAGCTCAAAATGGTCGGCATCGACAAGCCTGACATCGTCATCGGCTGTGCCGGCGGCGGCAGCAATTTCGCGGGCCTGTCTTTCCCGTTTGTGCAGGACAAGATTAACGGCGCAAATATCGAGATTATCCCTGTCGAGCCGACCGCCTGTCCGACTATGACTCGCGGCGAATTTGCTTATGACCACGGCGATACCGCCTGTATGACTCCGCTTTTGGCGATGTATACTCTCGGCCACGCTTTTGTCCCGCAACCAATTCACGCCGGCGGACTCCGTTATCACGGTATGGCTCCTCTCGTTTGCCAGACCATTGTTGAGGGCCTCTTAAAACCAAGAGCTTATCATCAGTTGAAGTGTTACGAAGCTGCTCTTACTTGGGCAAAGACTGAGGGCTTTATCTGTGCACCGGAGACAAGCCACGCAATTGCCGCCGCTATTGAAGAAGCGCTCAAGGCAAAAGAAGAGGGTAAAGAAAAAGTTATCCTGTTTAATTACTCAGGCCACGGCTTGATGGACTTGACTGGCTATGATGCCTATTTGAGCGGCAAGTTGACTGATTATGAACTCCCCGAAGCGGATTTGAAGAAATACACTGCTTGTTTAAAGTACCTGCCAAAACCCTCGACCAAAAAATCCGGTAAATGGTAATAAAATTTGATTCTGTCATTCCCGAGTGTAGCTTACTCGGTTAACTGCAGGGAACCAAAAACCCCCAACTTTATGTTGGGGGTTTTCTTGCCCCGTTAGATACGTTAATCAACTCCTTCGAAGAATCTTCAGTATCTAACCGGGGTCTTAAATT
>JAFGPJ010000092.1 GCA_016936275.1 Sedimentisphaerales bacterium | reverse complement strand
GTACCAAGTTTATTTCCAACATGGGCCGCCTCGCCATCGTTAATGCGTATAGTCAATTCGAGTCTTTTATCATAGCATTTGAGAATCTCCCTGGCAATATCCATGCCGCAAACGATAATTTCTTCACGGGAGATAATCGTCGCCTTCGCTGTTGTATCGTCCTTAAACAGAACTTCGCTTGTCTTATCACCCTGTCCCAGGTCCTCTTCAATTGCCATTTGGATAAGAGGATGCACCTTTGCCAGATCAAGTTTTTTCATAATTCGATTTTTCCTTTACTTAGAATCTCCAGACGAAGGAATCTTATTTTTATATTTTTTTAACCTTTTCGCTGCCAAAAAGTCACTTTTCTTCTTTTTTGAGTTCACCAGAACCAGTTCCGGCAGCTCTTTTAACTCTCTCAGTTGGTCCCGCAACACAGCCGCCCTTTCGAAATCCAGACTCTGTGCTGCTTCGAGCATCTCCTGTTCAATCTGAGAAGCCAATTCGACCTTCTCGTACTCCGAATCTCCGAAACGAACCGCCTGTCGAGCGGTTTGCCGTGCTTTAATCTGATCCGTCAGGCTCCGGCGGATTTCTTTTCTTATCGTTTCGGGCGTAATGTTATGCTCTTTATTATATTGCAACTGAATTTTACGGCGTCTTTCTGTTTCGTCAATAGCTTTCTGCATCGAGGGCGTAACCGTATCGGCGTAGAGAAAAACGGTTGCGTTGACATTTCGTGCCGTCCTGCCGATGGTTTGAATCAGCGAAGTCTGGCTTCTCAGGAATCCTTCCTTGTCTGCATCGAGGATAGCAACGGCTGAGACTTCCGGCAAATCCAGGCCCTCCCGAAGCAGATTCACACCCACCAGCACGTCAAAATTGCCGCCCCGCAGGTCACGGAGTATCTCAATTCTTTCCAGTGTATCAATCTCACTGTGCAGATAGCGGCATTTGAAGCCTTTTTTCGTAATGTAGCTCGACAGGTCTTCGGCCATTCTTTTCGTCAGGGTCGTAACGAGAATCCGCTCTTTGTTTACCACTCGCTTCTCGATCTCTCCGAGCAGGTGCTGGATTTGGTTACTAGCCGGATACACAAAAATCTCCGGATCCAGAAGTCCGGTAGGTCTGATGATTTGTTCGACAACCTCATGATTGCAAAGCTCCATCTCGAACTGTGCCGGGGTTGCAGAGACAAATATGACCCTTGACCAGCTTTCCTGGAATTCCTCGAAACGCAGCGGTCTGTTATCCAGTGCGCTGGGCAATCTGAAGCCGTGCTCTACCAGGGTCTCTTTTCTATGTCTGTCGCCGGCCCACATCGCCCGGACCTGTGGAATCGTAGCATGAGATTCGTCGACGAATAAAAGAAAATCCTTCGGGAAATAGTCGATAAGCGTATAGGGTCTCGCTCCGGGCTGCAGGCCGGCAAGATGCCTTGCGTAATTTTCTATGCCGCTGCAATAGCCGATTTCCTGCATCATTTCGAGGTCGTACATAGTCCGGGCCTGCAGGCGCTGGGCTTCCAGCAGCTTGCCCTCGCTACGGAGTTTGGCTAATTGCTCCTTAAGCTCGGCTTGTATGCTCTCGATAGCGGACTCGATTCTCTCTCCCGGCATAACATAGTGCTGGGCCGGATATATGAAAACCTGCTCTTCGACGGCGAGAATTTCCGTCGATACCGGATTTATATAGCTTATCTGCTCTATTTCATCGCCGAAGAACTCAATGCGAATCGCGAAGGATTCGTAAGAAGGATGCAGCTCGACCACGTCGCCGCGAACCCTGAAAGTCCCCCTTTGAAAGTCGATATCGTTTCTGCTGTACTGAATATCCGCCAAACGACCAAGTAGCTCATTCCTGTCGCAGTAATCGCCCTTACGAATGGCAACAACGCTGGCCTTATAATCTTCAGGTGAGCCAAGCCCGAAGATGCAGGAGACCGAAGCGATGATAATACAATCATCCCTCGTCGATAGGCTGGTCGTGGTCGAAAGGCGTAGCCGGTCGAGATCGTTGTTCTTCGAGGCGTCTTTTTCAATGTAAATATCCCGCTGGGGGATATACGCTTCCGGCTGGTAATAATCGTAATAGCTGACAAAATACTCGACGGCATTTTCAGGGAAAAGCTCTTTAAATTCCTCGTAAAGCTGGGCAGCCAACGTCTTGTTATGAGAAATAACAAGGGTCGGGAGATTATGCCGGGCGATGACATTGGCCATTGTGAAAGTCTTGCCGGAGCCGGTAACGCCCATCAGCGTCTGGAATTTCCTACCGGCGTGTAGCTCTTCCACCAGCCGCTCAATAGCCTGCGGCTGGTCCCCAGCAGGCTTGTACTCGTTGTTGATTTTGAATATTCCCATATAAGCGTGCTATTATAATCCCAAACAAAGCAGTTTACACTTGAAATATAGTGTATAATCAACAAGAAATGTCTGATAAAAGCTGTAAAATGTAGATTTCTACCTGACCATGTCAGGGTATACAATAGCAGCCAAGAGTGCTCTTCCGTATTTCTGCCAGAGAGAAACCGAATTGAGTTTTGAGTCGGCTTCGGTCATTTCGAATGTAATAATCGGGATGCCCAATGTTTCTCCGGCATAAGAGCCGAGCGAGCCCGGCCTGGCGCCCAGCTTCTTTACCGGAAGAGCACAATATTTCCCCATGTGTTCAGCTAACGTTCGTGCCGGGCCGTCATAATCGATACAGTTTAACGGCTGATGGATACTGACAATCCGATCTGGCTTGTACTCCTGGATAAGCCGCTTGATTATTACGGCCTCAGGCTCGGAAAGCGGAAGCAGTCCGGTCTCCTTGGTGTTTATTCGATTTGCCGCTTCGAAATTGCGGTTCAGATCCACACCTTTAGCATTATAACGGGTGCCATTTACCATGCCGTCCGGATTTGCCACAGCCATCAGCACTACCTTCCGGCCGGATAACAGTTCCGGATGTTCTCGCAGATACCAGGACAGGCGACGAACAAGCGGCGTTCCGGCAGCTTCGTTGCCGTGAATTGTTGCCATTATAACTGTTACATCCGAGCCGGCGCCAAGTTCGAGGCACATTATCGGTCGTCGCTGAACCGATGTGCCGACAATTCGATATCGCGTCGGAATTATAGCCGTCGGCACTTCACCAACTATCTGCGGGTACTGAACAGGCTCGACGCAGCCGGAAAAGGCCAAAACGCCAAACAAAATACAAAGTGTCGAAAATTTAATCCATTTATTCATCTCAAACGCCTTTATATATTAGCTTTTTTATCATAAGAATAAAAACGCTGCCCTATTATAAACACTTGCCGCTGCGATTAAAGATAAAAATCAATTCTTTGCTTTTTACGGCCCTGTCGTTTGTGCGATAAAAAGCTTGAGTAAAATCACCTTCCCTGATAAACTATCTTACCTATTGAAAATTGTAGGGTGTGCAACTCGTTGCACACGCGTGAGACTCGGACATGTGTGCAAAGACGGAATTTGCACGCCCTACACCCTTAAAAATACGAATTCTTTTTATTTGAGGTAAAAGATGAACGTACTTTTAATCGGCAGCGGCGGGCGCGAGCATGCAATCGCCTGGAAACTTGCCCAATCGAAAAATTTAACTAAACTTTTTATAGCACCGGGCAATCCCGGTACAGCCCAGTGCGGCAAGAATATTCCAATCAGTTCCGATGATACAGACAAACTTCTCGAATTCGCGCGGCAAAACAAAGTAGGACTCGCAGTTGTCGGTCCGGAAGATCCACTTGCAGCAGGCATAGTAGATAAATTCGAAGCCGCCGACATCAAAGCGTTCGGTCCGAGTGGTAAGGCCGCCCAGCTCGAAGCGGACAAGGCATTCGCCAAACAGCTCATGCGATCCAGCAGCGTTTCCACCGCTGAGAGCAGGACTTTCGATAGATTCGAGGATGCCAAAGCATATATAGCGAGCAGGGATGAACCGGTGGTAGTCAAAGCCGCAGGTCTCGCAAAGGGCAAAGGTGTTTATGTCTGCGATGAACCTTCTGATGGGATATTAGCGGCGGAAAAAATCATGTGCGACAGAATATTCGGAACTGCGGGTGATAGAATTATCGTCGAAGACAAGCTGCTCGGCGAAGAGGCATCAATCCTGGCGTTTGTGGACGGGCGAAATATTTATTTGATGGAATCATCACAGGACCACAAGCCCGTCGGTGACGGTGATACCGGCCCCAATACCGGGGGAATGGGCGCCTATAGCCCGGCACCCATAGTTACTGAGAATCTTTTGAATCAGATCTCGCGGGAAATTCTTGTACCGACCGTTGACGGCATGAATCGCAGCGGCACTCCTTATAAGGGCGTGCTGTATGCAGGCCTGATGATTACCGCCGGCGGGCCCAGAGTGCTGGAATTCAACGTCCGCTTCGGAGATCCTGAAACCCAGCCGATACTAATGCGACTTAAAAGCGACCTGCTGGAAGTATTATTGGCCGTTTGCGACGGCACGCTGGACCAGATTATGCTTGTATGGGATCCCCGGCCGGCGGTTTGTGTTGTTATGGCTTCCGGAGGTTATCCGGACGATTATCAAAAGGGCAGGAAAATAACCGGCCTTGAAGAAGCCGGGCAACTCGAAGATGTAGTTGTATTCCACGCCGGAACCAAAGAACAAAACGGCCAAATCGTCACCAGCGGCGGCAGAGTGCTGGGCGTTACAGCACTTGGCTCTACAATCGCAAATGCCAAGGCCCAGGCATACAAAGCTGTAGAAAAAATTAATTTCGACGGGGCATATTTCAGGCGGGATATTGCCGATAAAGCAATAAAAGCGAAATTATAGCTGACACAAGATAATTAATTATGACCCGGCCCAGAATTCGAAAATTAACGATAAAAACAATCGCTCGCTGTCTCATCGTAAGTGTGTTATTAACTCCTATCATCTGGCTTCTCTACATCGAGATGGGCCGGACGGTCAGCTACATCGCCTTAAGACAAATTGCAAGAGCAACAAATACAGAAATAACGACCGAATCGATTGAATTCCAAACCGACGGATCCGTCCTCATCGAACAGCTTGTGATGAATCCTCAACAGAGCAACGGCTACGATACGATACTAAAAGCCAAAAGAGTATATGCGAGAATCAATCCGGTCAGTCTTTTGTTGCTAAGGCCAAGATCAAAGTTCATGGATATCGACAATTTCGTTATCAACGCCCAATATGATTTGGACACGGGATTGTCGAATTTGTCCGGCTTTAAAATCAGCCCCCCCAAAGACCGCATCGGCAGAATGCCTGACATTAAACTCAGGAATGGGACGTTCCAATACAGCAAGATTTCAAAAGGTCAGCCCAAAATTGCAGTCTCAGTTCCTCTTGACGCCAGCTTCGACTTCGACGAAGAATCGAACGAAGGTTACAAATTCGAAATTACTACGGCCACAACCTCGTCCGGTTTTACCAAGAACCGTCTGGTGGGATCCTGGAAGCCCGGTATAGTGACTGTTTCGGGAGGGATTTCTTCGGTAGAAGTACCGGAACTTGAGATGGCATGGTTTGTTGACGTATTGGCTGCCGAATTCAAATACGACGGTGAAAACAATTTTACACTTATGCTAAGCATGCCGGATTTGCAATCGAGGCGCAGCGAGGCACTCGACAGGCTCGCATCGGTAGGTCCTGCCTTTTTAGGCAAGGCCGGCTTGTTCACCGCCCTGCAGGGATTTTTGGATCGATACCAGCCTCAGGGGCTGGTAGATATAAGGATTGATGTATCTGGCAATATGGACCGACTCAGTCAGAGTAAACTTACCGGCAAAGTCCAGTGCAAGGATGTCGCTATTGAATTCTATAATTTCCCGTACCCGATTGAGCATCTGATCGGCCAGATAGATTTTACTAAAAACAGCATTAAGCTGAACAATCTCAGCGGCAAACACGGAGATGTAAATTTCTTTTTTAACGGCTGGGCAAGGGACTTCGGGCCGGATCGAAAATACGATATCCGAATTACAAGCGACAATATGCCTTTGGACAATGATTTGTATGAAGCGCTGAATGCAAAACAGAAAAAATTCTGGTCGGCCTTCTCCCCGACCGGACACGCAGGAGTAAATCTCCAGCTAAGCCGGCAATCACAAAAAGAAAAAGAGACGAAACTGACATTGGAATTACGCGGCACCGAGGCCGCGTACCGGCATTTTCCTTACCAATTAAAAAACCTTACCGGCAAACTCCTTTTCCAAAGCAACAAAATCTTCTTTTCAAATATAATCTCACAGATAAATGAGCGTAAAATTACTATAAACGGCTTGATCGAAACAAGTGACACTGACATGCCTGCGACATACGATTTCATAATCAAGGCAAATAATATTCCGTTAGATACAACCCTTGAAGCCGCATTAACGGAGAAACAGAAGAATTTATACTCACAACTTTGCCCCGCCGGATTTGTCGACGGCTTGATCAAATTATCGACGCAAAATTCCGGCTTAGCAAGTTTTACGGCTGATATGAATTTAAAAAATGCTTCTTTGAAGGTGGATCAATTTCCATTGCCCGTCTCCGATATTACGGCAAAAGCCATAATTACACCTCATTTGATTATCATTAAGGAATTCTCCGGTCAGTATGGCAATGATTCGGTTTCCATGTCCGGCCAGGTCCACCTGGATCAGGAATACCAGCAATCCGATTACCAACTGGTGTTAAAGCTTAAGGAGACTCTGTTAAATGACAATTTGTTCGATCTGCTGCCCGTTTCGCTGAGAAAAATCATCTCAGAACTGAAACCGGCCGGAAGGGTCAATCTCATTGCCGACTTAAATAAAGACAGCCCGACTAAGCCCCTCGATTACAGCATAACTTTGGTGTGTCTGGGTGACAATATCACTATTCCGAAGTTCCCCTATCCACTAAAAGATATAAACGGCGCCTTGACAATAAAAGATAACAGCATAAAGCTCAGTGATATTACGGCAATCGCGGACAGTAATGTCCCCACGGATTCGAACTCGCCGGTAATAAAAGTTAACGGGGAGATTCTTTTAGCCAACGATACATGTAGCAGCGCTCTGCTGCATTTATCGGCTACGGATTTTATCTTTGACGACCAATTCGCTCTGGTATTGCCGGAACATGTCAAGCCCTTGTATAACAAGCTTTCGCCTGCCGGAAAATTTGATTTGGATTTTGAAAACATTAGCTTTCTCCGCACAGATAACGGCCGAAAATCGGTTGATTTCGACGGTACTGTCTATCTCAAAAACAGCAGCATCAAAATGTCCGGAATTACAACTACATTGAACGCATCCCTGAATACAAAAGGCTCGTATATAACCGGCGAAGGTTTCAGTAGCTGCAACAGCCTTCTCGATGGCGGCACGTTGAACATCCTCGGCAAATCTCTCACTAATCTAAAAACGGATATTTGTTATGATCCGGATTCGCGTAATTGGTTCACACAGAATTTAATGGCCGACTTCTACGGCGGTAAATTAAAAGGGAAATTCGAATTCAACCAGCCCCCGGGGCAAGCCGAAGAGTACGTGCTGCAAACAGGTTTTGAAAACGTTGACTTAAAACAATTTCTCTCAGACACGCCATCAGGGAAGGCTCCCGAAAAAGGCCATACGGGCGGCATAATGAACGGCTCGTTAAGTCTAAATGCCGGTCTTGGTGAAAATTCTTCACGCATCGGCACATGCAAGCTATCAATAAGCGATATGCAGGTGGGCAAACTTTCACCCCTGGCCAAGATCCTGCAGGTGCTGCAATTATCCCTGGAAGACCACGCATTCGACCGGATGTACGTCGATTCGTACATAAAGCGCAACAGTCTGTTCGTTCGAAAGCTGGATCTTTCCGGCAAGAGAATCGCCTTTACCGGGTCAGGAAGTATGGACCTGAAAAGCCGTAATGTCGATTTGGCCCTTACCTCACGAGGCAGGCGTCCTGCAACCGACGATCCGTCGCTGCTGCAGTCATTAACCGAAGGTCTTGGCCAGGCCGTGGTCCGAATGGACGTCACCGGTGACCTCTACGATCCGAAGGTGACTACCAAAACTCTGCCGATTATCGATCAAACGCTAAAAATCTTCGGCTCGAAACCGGACACACAAAACTGATTTTCGATTTTCGATTTAGGACTTTATTTTGGCAATCACCATTCGTCAATCGGCAATCGAAAATACCAGATTATATCTGCGAATACGGCGCCGGGCGGAGAATTATATCGGTAATATTCGATACGGTGTCCTTATATTCAGGATCGCTACTTAGCTTTTTCCACTCCGGATCGCCGCCGAACACCTTCCATTTCGCGTCCCGGTCCGTCAGGTCATCGAAGACGAGCATATAAGTAAGGTTCGGCATTTTCGGCCCGATTAATGTCTCGCCGAAGAAGACCGGCTGCAATCCCGTCTTAAGAAACACCTTAATCTCGCCGCCCTCGTTGAACATCTCGATTTTCTTCTTCGCCGCCTTGATGCTGTGGCTCTCGTATGTGCGCAGCTCGAAAATGCGGGGCTTCTTTTCTGGCACAACAAGCTGCGGCAGCCCCTTAAACGCCAGCATCAGCGAGCTTTCCATCCGAACGTATCCCGGCTCGGACAACGAAGTATTAATAAAGTCGGCTTTGCGATACTCGTCATCGGCCATCAACAACGAAGCTGAATTTACTACCGTATCCAGCGACTTATGCACCATAAGCACGTACAGTGTCGGGCTGTTAGGCCCGTACATCGCATTAAAAACGCCGACCGGCCCGATCCCGATACGGTTCATCGCCGGAATTCCCACCTCACGCAGAAAATCACCGACCATATTTTTCTTCGATCCGACGTTAAGATGATATTGCCTGAACTCGAAATACTGCTGTTTACCATCGCCTGCTCCGGCAGCCGACAATGAGCTTACTCCCGCTATCGGTGCAATACTCGCCGCTGTCAGAAAATCCCGTCTTTTCATTTCGATTTCTCCATATTGGTTAGTATGTACGTTTTTGTCCTGATTTCGACCGATCCGCAGGATACCCGAAATCGCCCTTCTCGTCAACGCCCTAAATTGGGTTTGATTGGCTTTGTTTTTCGTGGTCGGAAATCGGCCTTTTTTCTCCTCAATTCCTTATTATAACTTACTTTGCGCCCATTTTCACCACTTGGAAATTGGCTTTGTTTTTTCAAGTAGCCTTTCCTTGTATTTGCTATGAACTATGAACTACTAACTATGAACCATATAATTGGCTTTGTTTTTTCAAATTGCTTTTTCAACAATCCCTCAACCCCCAGAATAAATCTGGGGGCTAAATATATTTGGCTTTGTTCCCTATGGGATAAATTGGGTTTGTTTTTTGGTGTCCCAAAGGGCGGGTTATTACCATAACATCCTTTCATATAAGAGTTTACGCCGATTTGACAGTTTTCAAATTGGGTTTGTTTTTTCAAAACACATTCATCAAATCATTTCGGATTTAGATATTCGGATTTAGGTTTTCCGGGCAAAGCCCGGCTTTGGTTTTGTTTTTTCAAGCATACCCTTTCAGCATGTTTCGGATTTCGTGCTTAGTACTTCGGATTTCCGGCCGCAGGCCGGTATATTGGCTTTGTTTTTTCAACTTACTATTAGCCACAGAGGCACAGAGGCCACAGAGAAATACAAATTAATGGAAAACATCATAAATTTATGGCTCAGCTATCGTAAATCATAATTCGTAAATCATAAATGGTTCCTTCTGTCTTCTGTATTCTGTCTCCTGTTTTCTGTGTTCTGAATTTCCCGTTAGGGATGGCTTGCGCCACTGTTTTTTATATATTCTACGAACAGCAATCGAAAAACGCGGGCTTATTTTTAAAAATCTCCGATACACGGCGTTCTTTACTCAGCCCCCGAGGTTACAGAAAAAAATCAAAGAAATGCACCTGAATCCTTTTGCCCAATAAATAAGAAAAAAATCGCGAATGTTTTGTCTTTTTTCTTATTTCACCTTTTTTTCTGGACGATAGAGGATATGGGATAAGTCTTCGCATCTTTGACGTAATAGCACTATATTTTCATGTGACCTACGCACATCCTATAGGTAGTTCGTTCTGACAGTAGCTATATAGGGAGAGGAATTAACAATAAGAAGTACTAGAAAGGACAAATCCAGATGAAAGTGGGAATTCAGACACATATTCAAAAAATAACAGAATTGAAACTCGATCAACTTGATCTATCCCAGCAAAAATTTTGCGAGGCGCCTCATGGTAATATAAGACTACTTGCTCCAGCTGGCTGCGGAAAGACTCTGTGTCTCTTATTTCGCTGTGCGCATCTAGTAAAAGAAGCCCTACCGCAACATCTTCGCTTTCTAATCGTTACCTTCACAGTATCAGCCAAGGAAGAGCTTCAGAATCGAGTGAGTGAAGATGAACGGTTCATGTCAATACAGGATAACATCGAAGTAATAACCCTTAACTCATGGGGATTTCGTCGCATTAAGAATATATCATTTAGCACAAAACTCCTAACATCACGTGATGATTACCATTTCGCAATGCTCAATCAACTTCAGCCAATATGGAAGAAATATGATCGAATCAAGGATGCTATAGAGCAGAAATCCAATACCACCCCAAGAAAACTTATGGATATCATAGATGCATTCAAATCTATTGGGTTTGATCATGTTCGCCAAACAAATTATGAGCTTTTTGCTCAAAGATTAAAAGAACTTCGCGAACAGGGACTCAAGCACAAGATAGATGAAATCATTGATAATTTAGTCCGCTTGGGAGTCTTATCTAGTCGTGTCAACCGTAGAGGAGAGGAATGCGCCAGAACAGGTGACAAAGATGTTCACAGTGCGTTCTTCCGGTTTTGGCGTGAAGCAACTCAACACTTGATCGATAGTGCCACATTCACATTAGAGGATCAGAAGTATTATGCATATCTGGACGAACGACAAAAGCTCGAAGAAGGTAAGTATCTCACTGGTGCAGCTCGATATGATCATATCCTTGTTGATGAATTCCAGGACATCAATCCGCTAGATCTCGCACTCATCAAAGCGATCTCTGAAAGAAATCGCGCCATGATAACTGTTGTCGGTGACGATGACCAGGCAATTTTTGAATGGCGAGGTGCAACACCAGAATACATACTAAATCCTAGTAAGTTCTTTGGAGTTGAGTTCCCTCATACGCTGACACTTCAAACAAATTATCGGTCTCCAAGGAACATTGTTGAACATGCGCAGAAACTAATTGCCAACAACGTCCGTCGCGTAGATAAACCGATCCACTCAATATTGGATCATGATGCTGAGATTGATGTCAGAGAAACCGAGACTTTTACAGAAGCCATGGACATAGTCCATGACGAGGTGCGACGTTTCGTCATCGAAGGGCGAAGCCCAAGTCGCGTTGCTATTATTGGAAGAAAGCGAAGTCAGATAATACCCTACCAGATATTTTTCGCTTCAAAAGAAGTGCCCTTTTGTGCAGCAGAAGACCTTCAAATATTCATGAGCAACGCATTCAACCGCCTCTTGCGCCTTATAATGATTAAAAATCGATGCGAGTCAAGGCAGATGCGGAGTCAAGTCATTGATGATGTATTAGAACTTTGTAATTACGTCAAAAGATATCCCGTAAAGAGGTCTGATCGAGAGGCAATCAGAAGACATTTAAGTCTATCACGCGCTTCAACTACATCTGAGTCTGTCGAAGTCCTCGCAGGATACCGAGGTCCATTAAAAGGATCAAACAAAGATGGAACAATTGCCGCAGGCATGGCAGACAGTATCAGATCATTCCTTCAAGCAACAACAGTGAGAGAATCTCTAATTAAGATGGGAATGAGATTCGAAGGATTGCAGATTGATCTTGGCAAGTCTGAAGTTGATATCTTCTATACCGATCCTCCATTTCTGTATCTGGCAGAGTATGCAGAAAGATATGGAGACGACTACATGCAGTTTGTTGAAGATATAGAACGAGCTAAGGAACAACTCGTTTATGTCCCACCGATGGAGGATGAGACTGATCTATCGTCAGATGATGATCTTTGGATGCGTCCATTACATTTGATGACTGCACTTAGAGCCAAAGGGAAAGAATTTGACTGTGTAATACTGCTTGATGTTAACGATGGTATCTGGCCAAACAAGAATGCAAAGGAATTAGACGAGTTAGAAGCTGAGCGTCGAGTTTTTTACGTTGCTTTCACTAGGTCGAGAAAAAAAGTGTTAATACTTGTAGCTCGTAACCTTGGAAGTCGAAAGACCAAGCCATCGCCATATATTAGTGAGCTTGGACTTTAAAGATACGTTACATTTTATGGTTAAGTATTATATTTCTTATTGACCAAAGTTTTCTGGAAATTTGAATGGACCAAGTGCAATTTCGAATATTCCAGCGTTTGTTTGTGGTAGATTTTGAATTTAAATAATTGACTTACCGGCGTGTTATCCAAATTCGACTTAATAAATGAGCTTTTCGAGTCATTTCGAACCCATTTGGCTTCGCTCAAGGCCAGCTTTGATGCAGAATCCAGGATGCCAACGGTTCTGGATTCCCACCTCCGCGGGAATGACAAGCAATAGAATCAATCACGATAAATTACTATTTGGTTTCATCTGTTCCGGGATCTGCACTGCGACGACCTGCCCACGAGCACAGATTTCATCTTTTGCCGAAACGGTTGCGGCAACAATTACCTTGCGATCTTTGATTTGTTTAACCTGTGCTCTAACTTCCAATGCTACACCTACCGGCGTCGGCTTGAGATAATCGACGTGCAGAGAGGCTGTGACAAATCGAAGAGGCAGGTTTGTTTCGATGTCCCGGCCCTTGGCCCGCAACGCCGCGGCCGATGCCGTGCCGATACAGTGACAATCAATGACCGAGGCGATCAGGCCGCCATAAACGTAGCCGGGGATGCCGATATGATACGGCATAGGCTCAACGACGGCTACAGCGTCCTGGCCATCCCAATAGCTTTTGATTTTCAAGCCGTGCTCGTTGAGTCTGCCGCAGCCGTAGCAATGGCTCAGCTCATCCGGGTAATAATCCTGAAATGCTTTCTGATTTGCCATATAAAAGATGTATCACATTTTTTTCATTCCGGAGGGTAAATCTATGCCGCGGCGGCTGGGGCCTTCCTTGAAGTCTTTGATAATCTTGACCGCGGTTTGGACATCGTCGATCATTGTAAAGACGTTCAGGTCTTCCGGATTGATGTACCCGTGCTCGCCGAGCATCTTTGTCTTGAGCCAATCGACTAATCCGGCCCAGTAATCGTTGCCCATCAGAATCACGGGGAACGTGGCCTGCTTTAACGTCTGAATAAGGACGAGTGATTCGAAGAACTCGTCCATCGTGCCGTAGCCGCCGGGAAAGACGATAAAGCCGTGAGCATACTTGAGGAACATTACCTTACGAACGAAGAAATAGCGGAAATTCAGCGAGATGTTCTGGTAGTCGTTCGGTATCTGCTCCATCGGCAGCTCGATATTCAGGCCGATGCTCCGGCCGCCCGCATCTGCTGCCCCTTTATTTGCCGCTTCCATGATTCCGCCGCCGCCGCCGGTAATTATCGCAAAGCCGGCATGAACTAGCTCGGATGCGGTCTGCTCGGCAAGCTTATAATAATGGTCATCCGGTTTGGAACGGGCCGAGCCGAAAATAGATACAGCAGGACCGACCGAAGCAAGCTCTTCGAAGCCTTCGGTGAATTCCGCCATTACCCTGAATATGCGCCAGAGGTCCTGGACAGGATTGTCAACCATTTCAATCATAAAAACATTCTCCTTGCTCTTAAGACAGAAATCAGATGACAGATAACAGAAACCTGTTATCCTTTTGTCTTCTGTCTCCTGTATTCTGTATTCTGTTTTTCATTTACCAGAGGTCCGGATTGTTCGCAGACGGGCAGTATTTTGCAATCGGGCATTCCCGGCAATTCGGCTTGCGGGCCGTACAAATATTTCGGCCATGGGTAATCACTAAATGACTAAACGCAGTCCAGTTCCTTTTAGGGACTATTTCGGCCAGATCGAATTCCAACTTTACCGGATCGCTGTTTTCCGATAAGCCCAGCCGGCGGGACAGGCGAATCACGTGTGTGTCACAGGTGATTCCGGGAACGCCGAAAGCGTCGCCGAGGACGCAGTTTGCCGTTTTACGCCCCACCCCGGGAAGGGTCACAAGCTCTTCAATCGTGCCGGGGACTTTGCCGCCGTACTGCTCGACAATCTTTGTGCATGCCCCCTTGATATTGATGGCCTTATTGCGGAAAAAACCTGTGCTCCGGATACCTTCTTCGATCTGCTTTAAGTCTGCGTCGGCCCAGTCGGCGGCGGACTTGTATTTTTTGAACAAATCCTTTGTAACCATATTGACCCGCACATCCGTACACTGCGCCGAGAGAATTGTTGAAATAAGCAGCTCCAGCGGATCTTTGAATTCAAGCGCGATTTTGGCGTCAGGATATGTCTTTTTCAATATGGGCCAGATTTCTTTGACTCGCCGAGCGGCTTCTTCCTTGTTAACTTTGATTTTTTTTCGCTTAGCCAATTTTACCAAATCTCCTTTAACCCTTATCCGGCAGCTTATCCAATAATTCTTTCAATTTATCAGCAAAGAATAATTCATGTAGTCGTACCGGCTCGGTTTCGCCAGGCAAAAACAGCAAGGTAACAGGAACGCCGGGCTCTTTGTAAACATTGCTCAAATCATGCGTCGCCGGCTGAGTAGCCTTTGTTGTATCACCCTTTACGGCAAGAACGCCTTTTCGGTCAATGAGTTTGGCAACATCTTTACGCCCGAAGACGAACTTGTCCACGACTTCACAATTTGTACACCAGTCAGCGGTGAATTTAATCAGGACAGGCGTCTGCTCGGCTTTTGCAGACTCGATCCTGGCCGGATCATAATCCTGCCAGTCCACAAGCACCGGCCTGAAAAAGAACCAAAATGACAGAACAACCAGAAGCACGGCAATGCCACGAACTAATATTTTACGGGAGAATTTGCTGCTGTAGGTGACCCATGTCCCCCATATCCAGACACAGAAGCTAAGCACAACAGCAAAATATAACAGGTTGATCCTGTTTTCCGCCGGGGCGGCCTTGATAAGTTTGACTGCGATAACCAGCAGCACAAAACCGAGCGTTTGCTTGAACAGCTCCATCCAGCGGCCGCCTTTCGGCAGGCGTTTCAGCCATCCCGGCATGAAAGTCAGAATAGCATAAGGCGCAGCCATACCGAGCCCGATTACCATAATTGCCAGCGTTCCCAAAGCCAGCGGCTGGCCCTGTGCCCAAACAAAAGCAACGGTTAGTACACCGAAGCTGCAAGGTGTGCTTAGTATCGCCGCTAAAAAACCCATACCGACCGAGCCAACGTAACCTTCGCCGGAGCCGGATTTGCTCGCAATCGAAGACGGCACGGTTATAGTAAAGATACCGAACATAAAAAGAGCCATTACTATCATCAACAGAGCCAAGGCCGTGACAATAGTGGGATTTCGCAGGTGGTCGCCCCAGTTGAGGCTTCTGTCGTAGAAGCTCTGGAGAATGATATTGGCACCGGCCAGACATACAAAGAACAGCAATATCCCGATGCAAAATGCCAGGCCCATCATTACGGATTGCCTTCGGCCTGCTTTCGCCTGATCAACGATTCGCATAATGATAAGTGGCAGAATCGGCCAGACGCACGGCATGATATTCAATCCTAATCCGGCAACAAATGCCAGAACCAGAGCAAACCAGGTCGAATAATCCGGCCCCTCAACCATACGAACCGGCGTACCAGCATCAGCCTCGGATTCGAGATTAATCTGTTTCCACGAATCACGCCCGCTCCAGTCAATCCTCATTTGTAGCGTTTTCTCAAACGGCAGCAGACAAATCTTGCTCGTGCAGGCCTGACCCGTAATCAAAACTTCTATGTCTCCCTGCACAACATCAGTGGATTTTGTAACAGACGTGATTGGCACAAAGACGGTGAAATCACCGACATAAACTTCGACTTTGGATCCTAAAGGATCCGTGAAAATCTTCCATTTTGGGAACACAGCCTCACCGAAATCAAACTCAGCCGACTTAGCCGTGACTTTTAACTCAAATCCGGGAGCGGTTGCGGTTTCCGGTTTTGCATAGTAGTGAAGGTCGTCAGTTCCGGTGAATACAATCGCTATGCCATTTTGTTGGCCCATTCGTGCCGGCTCGATTCGGACCGAGGAAGATTCCTGCTCGTGTCTGGCCATCTCGATGCCGGTTGTGATGCTACTGCCAGCGGTTGAATTTGGTTCAATTGAATTTTGGCCCCAAATGGTGCAGACACTTATGAGCACGCAGACTGCTAACACTATAATTGTATGCAGCTTAATTTTCGACATCCCGGCAGT
>JAFGPJ010000091.1 GCA_016936275.1 Sedimentisphaerales bacterium | reverse complement strand
GAGGGCGGGATTCGAACCCGCGGTAGGGGTTTATACCCCTACGACGGTTTAGCAAACCGTTGCCTTCAGCCACTCGGCCACCTCTCCGAGTTTTTTATAATCTACACAGAAGAAATCCATAAAGCAAGAAGATAAACAAAGAACCGGCAAATTAGTTATCACCAGTCCCTGAGAACAGCCCTATCTGCCCGATATAACTTTTCTATATCACGGGCAACAATATCCGAAATGACGGGGTCTGTTACAGATACCGCCGGCGGCTGCTTAACCTCACCGTTGACAGATTCCATACGCGGCTGCAACTCCCGCAACTTCGGTTTTCCGCCGGGCGCTTTTCTTCTTACCGAAATGATTTTTCGCTGCTCAGCCAAAATCTGCCCAGCCAGGTCGAATTTCGGTATTTCTTTTATCTCCGCTTTATCATCAGCATCAACCATATTTTTCACGTTGTGCTGTGACTGACCGGCATTTAACGAGGGAGTCTTGTCACCCAGAGCCTGCTTAACCGATTTTTGTGTGTTATACGGCGGTACAATATCCTCCGCACGAAGGACATCGTTATCATTCTGCATATTATAATCGATATTACTTTCTTCCATTATTTCTGCTGTCCGTAAACCATTCTGCAGGTGTGTTTTTTGCGGTCATCAACCCTTATTGACTGTCCATATCTTATGGGAACCTTATTCTGTTTTTTGTCAGTTATTTTCTGCGGCGCCGATAGAAAGCTGAGTAAAATCACCCGGGTTAAACTGTTCTATCAGGGTATTGACATCGTCAACTCCAACAGCTTTAATCGCCTTGACATCATCTTCGACAGTACGATACTGCCCAAGGTATAGCCAGTTGGAACCCAGGTCACCGAGCCGCCCCATTGGCAGCTCGTTTTTAATAACCAAAGAACTCAATACCTTGTTCTTAGCCTTCCTCAACTCATCTTCGGTTATACCATCCTGAGACAAACTCCGGAAAATGCCATTAACGGTATCAAGCACCAAAGCAACATTTTCGGCGCTGCATCTGATATAACTGTAGAATGCTCCCGTACCATCCATCGGTCCAAACTGCATCGAGGCAGCTTCGGCCAATGCCTTATCGACCAATTCCCAGAAAAAACGCGATCCGACATTATCGCCGACGATAATTCCCAAAAGCGAAGCCGCAAATCTTCCCGGGTCCTGAGCGGATACCGCCGAACTCATCAGGCAAATATGCTCGCGAGAAAGGTTCGATTTATCGATTCTCTTTTTCTTTTTGCTGCCGTTATAGTGTTCAAGCTTTCTTTCAACAACCTGGCTTTGCCACTTGCCGCAGAGTTTTGCAGCAGACGAACAAATCTGCTCCCAGTCAAAATTACCTGCACAGGCCAACGCCATATTATTCGGCGCATACCTACTCGTGAAATAGTTCCGCATCTGTCCCGATGTCAGGCTGTCTATACTTTCATTGCTACCCAGAACACTATTGCCACACGGATGGCCATCGAAGTGCAGGCTTCTGCATTGATCCACAACATCAAAGCTCGGCATGTCCTTATACATTGCAATTTCTTCTTTGATTACATTTTTTTCGATATCGAAATCGTCATCCCTAAGCGCCGGCCTCATCAGCTCTATCCACAACTGTGTGACATCGAGCAGATATTCCGGAAGAACAGCAGCATAATAGACGGTATATTCCTCGCTCGTACCGGCGTTGAATTGTGCGCCCGTTCTGTCGAACGCCTCATTAACTTCAAGAGCACTAAGCTTATCGGTCCCCTTAAACAGCATATGCTCGAGAAAATGCGAGACACCGTTTATCTGTCGAATTTCATCACGGGCACCTGCCTTAATGAAAAACCCCACCGCCGCCGATTTGGCGGATTTATTCATCTCGCCAATAATACTCAAACCATTGTCCAGTTTCTCTTCTTTAAATTCCATCCGTCTTCCTACGTAACTGTCACCTGCTTAGGGCCTATCGTCACAACCGTAAAATCCCCGAATTTACTGTTTCTTAAAAAACTTAAAACCGAATCAACACTGGTTTGCTCGATTTTTTCCTTAATTTCATCCAGACTTCTGACCCTGCCCAACATATAATAATCGCCGGCAATCGAACCTGCCCGGCTGCCGGATGATTCACTGCTTAAGATAAGCGAACTTTCCAATCCGACTTTGGCTCTCTGAATTTCCTCTTCGCTGATTCCATCGGCCAAATCATTAAACTGCCGGATAATCACATCGAGAGTTTCCTGTGCCTTATCGGGAGTTGTTCCGGCATAGCACATAATACCAGCGGCTTCTTTAAGACAGTGATATATTGCTCCGATGGCATAACAAAGACCCCGTTCTTCTCTTACCTTCGTAAATAATCTGGCGCTCATGCCACCAGACAGAACCGATACCGCCACTCTGGCATTATAGTAGTTTTCATCGGCCTGTTTAACCGTCTCGGTCATCAATCCAATATGCACCTGTGCTCCATCGTTATCCAAATGGGTATATTTACCCGCCCTGGGACCTAATTTTGGACGTCCGGTGTTTTGCTGCCGTTCGGTATCAAAGAGTTTTTCCATCTGCCGACAAACAGCATCAAAATCGTATTTACCCGCGACCGAGAATATGGTCTGTGAAAGATCGAAATTATCTTTTATAATCTGTCTTGTTTTTTCAGCTGTCAAAGCCTTCAGTTCCGCTATTTCTCCAACGGGACTTCTTCCCAAAGGGTCCGGATAAAACTGCTCACGCAACTTAAACATTACTTTTTGCCGCGGGTCATCGTCCAAAGACAGTACCCCATCAACCGCTAATTGCCTGGACAACTCGAACTGGTCATTATCCAGAGTTGGTTTAAGAATAATATCCGCATACAAATCCAGCGCGTGGGCCAGATTTCCGGCTTCCAGGGCCGCTCCGACGGTTATATGCGAGCTACCAACCGAACGGCTGCGAGCCAGACCAAGGCCGTCAAGCTCATCACTAAGCCGGCGACTGTTTCTATCGCCGGCACCCCTGAAAATCCATTCGGCAATAACACTTCCGGCCCCACAGCAACCATCCGGCATCATGGCAGCTCCGGCCGGGAGCATAAAATCAAACGCGACCGATTCGACGGCTTCCATCGGCTCGCCAAGAAGTACCATTCCGTTTTTCAAAACATACTTATCAATTTTATCCGTCATTGGTCGATTCTTTTCAATATTTATAGAATTCTGCAAAACGAGGGGGGATTGTACCAGTAAAAAGAAGATTATTCAACCGGGAAATTATAAACACAATTACCGAATCGCAGCGGGCAATCCCGATGCTTCAGCTATATCTTAACGATAAATACGTAAGCGCCTTTATTATGGGTATCAAAGCAACCGTATTTCGACGCCAGCAGTGAGTCAATACTTATGACCTGTACCTCGGACGCATGGCATTCGAAGATTGCCTTAGTTCTGCCTGCGCTCAGTTTGTTCCAGTGGTAATCGTCAACGGCATTAACGATGTGACGGTCTCCATCATACATATTGAAAAATCCGACGCAGATATCCTGACGGGTAACGCGACAAATCTCGGAGATTGCGACTTCCATCGCCTCTATCGACAGGTGCTCAAACAAATCATGCACGAAGCAATAATCGAATCGATTGTTCTTTTCGTTAATCTCAAGCACGTTTTCCACCTTAAAACATTTATCGGCAAACATCCGCTTTGCGTTAAGAATGTTCTTTTTACAAAGGTCAAATCCGGTATAGTCAAGAAATCCTGCGAGACCGAAGTTCTCGATGAATCGATAGTCGTTGGCCGAGCCGCAGGCCGGTTCCAGTACAGAGATGCACCGAGCTTGTTCAGAAATAAGAATCTCATGCCAAATCGTCCGGAAAGTCGACATCAGATATTCCGGAATTGGGACTTCGGTCGTTTCAACCGGAGCCCAATTGAGTAAATCACAGATATAGTTCGGCAGCGTTAAAGTATTAAAAGTTTCCGATATATACGATGGTATTTCCAAGCCCTCAGCATTATCCTGCCCGGCCAATAGCGCATCGAGAACGGCATGTAGCTGAAAGACACTGATTTGCTTTTTGAGCAGTGTGAGCAGCCAGTTCATAAACATACCAAACCGCAACTCATGCTCCATCAGTTCATTATATCGTTCATCGAATAATCGTTCGATGAGAAAGTGGCGTGTTAAAATACTCTTCACATTGATTCGAGGATCCTCTACATCCGCCACGAGATAGTCGCGCAACGCAATTCGGTCGTGCCGCATCCACGACCTCGTAAGACGCTCGGTTTCCAGTTTCAAGGATTTTTTCACAATCTTTTAATTTCCATCAGTACTTAAAACAATCTACCGTCAACAGTATAAACCGGTTTCGAAACTTAGGATCATTAATAACATGACGATTTACTCACATTTTTCGTCTAAAGAAAATTATTTTTCCGCCAGATTTAACATTGCGGCACTAAAAGAGAAGTTTTGACCAAAAGCGCATAAAAAAACACTGTTGAGTCAATAGCCCGACAGTGTTTTCTTATTCATAGAAAAATAACTATTCGATTTCACGAGGCAGACCGTACGGGCCGTGAACAACGCAAGAGGATTTGCCTCCAAGCTGCCGGATTTGGATAACCATGTTTTGTTCTACCATACTACCGTCTTCACGCTTAAAAACAACCGGTACCGCCACAATGGGTCCTATTTTCGAACGACCTGTTTTGGAAATCTGGCCAATCTTCACAACCTCGACAATCCGGTCCGGCTTACCCGTCCGCAGAATAACATCGCGTAGAAAATCATCACCCCAGTTCTCTGAAAGGGGAGCAAGGTTCTTTAATTTGTCAAGGTCACCTTCGATAACGGCATTGTACAAAGCTCGTAATATCTGCTCGCAGGCCTGCTGCCGGCTCAATCCATAGGCAGACATTCCCTTTTGAGGATTACTTAATATACCGATGTTTTGATCCGGTATAGTTAAAGGCTTTTCCACGTAGACCGGATTACCCGGAATACTGACCTCAAACAGACTATCCGCCAGCTCCTGGTAATAAATAATCTTGAAGGCGTAAAATGCCGGGGGACCGCTCATATCCAGATTGCTCCAATGCTTGAAAGAAACCGGCAGCTTGGTTTCGACATCGAACTCTATAATCCATGATTGCGGCCCATTACTATCCAAAAGGCTGCACATCAACGTAGCCCGTTGACGGCCGGTCGCGGGATCTTTGCCCCGCATGATTTCGGCTCCAGCTACTTTACTGAGCATTTCGAGCAGTTCCGGACCAAGCCACTGTGAAAAACCAACCGTAATGGCATTTTCGAAATAGACCGTGTTTTGACCGGATTCATAGTGGTATGTGCTGCCATCCTTGATCCAGGTAACCGCACCGTGGCTTCCCCTTACAACGACATCACCGGACTGGGTTCCGATTTTATTGGCCCTCATCCATATTTCAGCAGTACCACCGGGAAAAATCCCGTTCATATAGACAGCTCTAAGGTCTTTAAGGGCCTCGATAGTTTGCTCGATTGCCCATGCGGGCGAACTTAGTTTTTCAAAGACGTGGAACGACAGCACAATGCCGATAATAATAATCGCCGCAGCTAATTTGCTTACATTACTTTTCATAATTATTCTCCAGATTTTTATTGGTCGAGGTCGCTTCGCCATAGCACAGATTAACCGCTGCTCGAGTTTGTCACGATGTTCGGAATCAGGAGCGTCGTCAAATTTCATATCACTAACGAAATCTTCGAATTGTTTTTCGTTATTATTCATTTCAATTTACCTCTGATTTCTCTGTGAATTCCGTATCCAGAACCTTACGCAATTTCGCTAGAGCCCGTGTCAACTGGCTACGCACTGTGCCCGGACTTGAACCAAGCACCTCGGCAATTTCGGTTAATTTCAGATTTTCAAAAAAACGCAGTGTGATGATAGTCTGATACCGGGGCCTTAGAGAAAATACTGCCTCTTTCAAAACAGTCAGTTTCTCAGCCGACTCTTCACATTCGGCAACCTGACTGCCGGCCTGCTCATGAGCGAGCTTCAAAATACGATTCCGACGCGAGGTCCTTCTCAGATGGTTATTAACAGCATTGGTTGCAATTCTATACAGCCAGCAGCGAAACTGCATTTCATCGCCCTTGAAGCTGTGAATTTTTTCAACAACCTTCAGAAACACCTCGGAAGTAACATCTTCGGCTATATGCCTTTCAAACAGCCTGTGCACGCAATAGCGAAACACGGCGTCATAATGGTTGCGATACAACCGCACAAATGCTGCGCTGTCATCACGTGCCCGGGCTATCAACAGGTTCTCGTCAGTCTCTTTACTGCTGCTGTCCACTCTGATTACTCTCCGGAGGTTACAGGTTTCAACTATCATCACCATTATAAATGCGCAACTTGCAAAAACGCGGCATAAAATATCAAAATTCGTCCACAAACAATACGAATCCGATTAAAAATTAAATCCAGGATTGAAAAACCGCCAGTTATATGTTATAGGCTTAACGCTATGAAGAAATTATACGGATTAATATTCGATGTTGACGGGGTTATCGCCGATACCGAGGCGGCCAATGCAAGGGCCTCCGTCAGGGTCTTTGCCGACTTTCTCGGTCTCGAAGGTGTCGTCCGCAAGGACTTCGAGGCAGGTCTTGGCCGGGGAGCCGAGGAGTACGTTAAAGCCGGCGCCAGAGTCCACGGTATCGAACTTACCGATGAACAAATCCAGAAAATAACACAACTGCGTCAGGAATATTTCCTGAAGGTTCTCAAAGAAGAACCGATGCCGCCCTTCCCCGGTGTGCTGGAACTGATGGAAAAAGCGATGAACAGAGACGACTTCCGCCTGGCTATTGCAACATCAGGAACCCATGAGAAATCACGTGCCGTTCTGGAAGCCGCGAAAATTCCATATCAAAAGATGGTATATATACACGGTGATTATGTTAAACATAAAAAGCCGAATCCCGAACTTTTCCTTCTCGCGGCCAAAGGGATAGACATCGAACCGGCCAATTGTGTCGTTATAGAGGACGCCCCAAACGGCGTAGAGGCAGCTAAAAACGCCGGGGCCAAATGCATTGCAGTCACAAATTCCACAACCGCAGAGAACCTCTCCCACGCCGATTTAGTCTGTGATTCCCTCGAAGAAATTGACCTTCAGACAATTATTAATCTTATCGAGCAAAAATAGTCTATTGAAAATCAGCCCATCCCGGACAAATCTATTACTTTTACAGAGGACAGCCTGGTCTTTATTATTTCTGTGGCAAGATTGACCCAGCTCCTGCAACCGTCAAGCACTACACTGTCACTACCGGCAACAATTAAATCGGTTTTTTTCAACTCCCTATCCGGACTCAGGAGAAGCTTAACATCCCAGTTCCAGCCGTTTTCTCGGGCCAGCTCACCGATTATTGTTTTCAATCGGCCGCTGTTGGATACGGGACTGTCCAAAAGCCAAAGGGCTTTACCGACTCCGGCTTCCTGTAAGAACTGACCTACCAGCTCCAAAGCGGGTATCGTTTCTGTAACTTTTCGGTAAGTTCCATGTACGCTTGCCAAATCCCGAAAACAACCATCGCGCCCTTTAAGAATAACGCCGCCACTCATTGCAGCTTCGATAGTAATCAACACGTTATAACCATCAATGGCAATAGATTTACCTTTGAGATTATCTAATTCGATACGACGGCTTTTTCGAGAGGCAAGGTGTCCATCAGAACAGGCGCATCGCATAACAGCCATCCTTTGTCTTTCCGTCAGAGAAAACCTGTCACCGACCAATTTAAGGGCGCTCTTGTCCGCATAGCCCCTGGTCAGAAGAAGCGAAAAATCATCAACCGCACCAAGCAGACCGGAAATCATGTTTTCAGCAAACAATTTCTCATCCGCCGGATG
>JAFGPJ010000090.1 GCA_016936275.1 Sedimentisphaerales bacterium | reverse complement strand
TTCAAGATGGTCGATGCGATGATAACGAATTTCCACCTGCCGAAATCCACACTCCTGGCTCTGGCAGCGGCCTTTGCGGGACTTGAAAACATCCTTGCCGCCTACGACCACGCCATCGAGCAGCGATACCGATTCTACTCCTACGGCGATGCTATGCTGATAATTTGAGCTGAAAAAATTTTCTTCGATTACAGGATTCTTCTTGCCAGCGGCAGTTGCCTGATGACGTTCGCTAGGGCAAAGCATAACGGCACGGCAATAAGCACGGCCAAAGCAAATTTCAAAAGCGGATATAAGCTGATATTTCTGATCGCGATTGCCACGAGAATAATGACCGGGGCATGGATAATGTAAGCGGTGTAAGCGCTGGCGGACGTAGCTTTGCTTATACTTCCCTGCCGGTTGAACCACTTTCGGGATAAAAACAGCAGCGATATAATCATCCCTACGCCTGTAAACTGCTCCCAGACGGCAAGGCCAAAGCATTGCCAGTGGAATCCTCCTGTAAAACGAGAAATGTCACCTGATGCCGCTCCGCCCGACACAAATAACACGGGAAATAGTATAAAGATAAAGATTATCGCTGCGGCGAGCCATAATTTGCCCATTGCATCCGGTATCCTCGCCAGCCAGTTACGCCTATAGGCGGTGATTCCGACGATATACATGCAAATATACTGAGTGAAAAAGGGAAACTGAAAATTCAAAGGCCCAAAGTTCCAGCCGAGGGGAAGCCGGATACGCACGATAAAGGTAACGGTACTCAAAGCAAGGGCAAATAAAGCTACGGCCAAATTTCCCGGCACATTGCTTTCTGTTGGGACGACAGGAGCAGGTGTCTTAGTCAACACACGCCACAAAACATAACAACCGGCAAATATCAGCAGGGCCTCGACAAACCACAATGGGCCGGTGCCGATATGAAAGCTGCTGTAATACCCGGCAAGGAAATCAAGATACGAGCCGAAAGATACTTCGGTGCCGTAGAGAACCAGCGGGCGCACGATAAGCGGGCCGATGACAAAGTCGTAGCAGAGAATAGGAATGCCCAGGCGCAGAAGCCTGTCTTTGAGAAATCGCAGGGGACCTTTACGGTCGTACGAACCGGGAGTGAAGTATCCGGAAATCAAAAAAAACAGTCCCATTGAAAAAGCCTGGACGGTTGCATTGTGCCACGTCAGCAGAACGGCCGAAAGTGTGTCCGCCCGGCCTTCTTTATAGTACCATGAGCCTTCCCCGCCGTAGCTGATTGAAAGGTGGAGCATCATAACAAGCGTGATTAGCAGGATCCGCAGATTATCGACGAAGTATAGACGGGGCTTTTCCATATACTATTGGCGGGTCTTGTTATTTATTGACAGGTCATATAAAACGAAGGTGCGGCGGTTGTATCAGCACCGGCTGCACCTTCGTTTTCGTTGTTTCTTTATCCCGGCAAATTTTTACTTGTACATCTTGTCGAAATGACCCTGTGCGGCAACAACCGCGGCCCGCATCACGTCTTCTGCCTTTGCGGTTTCGCGCTTGGCAAGGAAGGCCATCAATGCTTTGGTGTCCAACTGCTTTGCTGCCTTTTCGCACGCTTCCCAGCTAAGCACGCTTCGAATGACGCGGTCGATGCCCTGCTTGGTGTTATCGTAGGCCCGCGTCTGCATGTCGTGACCTTTCCAGCGGCTGTAGCCGGCCTGCTGGATAAGCCCGGCAATGGCGACATTCATGCCGTTGACACGAGCGCCGTGGTCAATGTCGTACTTGCCCGGCCCGCCGAGGATGATGCCGTCGTTGTAGCCCTGGCTGTTAAGGTGCATGTGCACCATCATACCGTTGTCCAGCTCTTCGACGGTGTCGGCGACGTGGTCGAGACCGATCATTTCCGAATGGCCGAATTCCTTGTTGACGCCCTTGTTCTTCAGGGAGACGCCGAACTCTTTTTCGACCTTGTACCAGAACAGCAGCGCACTGGCTACGGTCGGTATCAGCATTGCAGGGTGTCCTTCGTTGGGTTTTGGCTCGAAACCGATATAAAGGCTGCCGCCCTTTTTCTGCTCGTACTTGCAGAGACCTGCGATGCTTTCTTTGAGGTTTTGATACATCTGTTTGATGCCGACGGTTGCGATGTCGTAGCCGAAAGAGCCGTTCCAGATAATCAGCGCCGGCGGCTTTTTCGGGTGCCACGCTTTTTTCAGCGTGCCGTACGCCAGGTCAACCGTTTTTGTGCCTAATTTTTCTGCGGCCTTTCTTTCTTTCGGGTCGAGAGACGCTACGCCGCCGTAGGCAAAGTGGCAGTGCGCTCCGGGCGTAATCATCGCTAAGTGGAGATTGTTGTCCACAAGAGCATCGGCGACCGCGGCGGCGTTCTTGTCATCGACCTCAGCGTCGTAGTGCAGTTCGATTCCCAGCTCGACGTTGTCAGGCAGGCGCGGTGCGATCTTGTCGGCGACAAGCTTAATCATTTCGGGCGTTCCGAATTTTCCGCCCCACTCGGGCCTCATATCGCCGGGCACGAAGCCGCCTTTGCCCGGATTGAACGTCCATCTGCATATACTATGTAAAGATTTTTCAGCCATCTAACTTTCTCCTTTCTCGAGGGGTGGCAGCCTCAAAGCCGCAGGCTTTGGGGATGGTTAATAGCAGAAGCCATCCCCAAGCTTCGCTTGAGGCTGCCACCCGGTTATATTTAAGTTTTTAACTGTTGTTTCAAAACCTCTTCCCACCCTGCATACGCTTGCTGATAGGCGGAAGCTAATTTCTCATTAGGTTCAATAGTTTTGACAGGTTCGAGACCTACGAAGGCCTCTTCCGGGCTCTTATAGACTCCGGCACCGATGCCTGCCCCGCGTGCGGCGCCTTGTGAGCCGTCGGTGTTGTACAACTGGACGGTGGCTTTCGTAACGGTAGCGAAAGCCTCGGCAAACAACGGGCTCAGGAACATATTGGCGTTGCCTGCTTTGACGTTGGTCAATTGGATACCCATGTCGCGCATTATGCCGAGCCCATAGTTGAGCGCAAAGACGATTCCCTCCTGTGCGGCACGCAGGAAATGTGCCTTCTTATGCACGTTGAAATTCCAGCCATGAACGGATGCCCCGATATTTCTGTTCTCAAGTGTCCGCTCTGCCCCGTTGCCGTACGGTAGAATGAATAGGTTGTCGGAGCCGACCGGCACCTGTGCCGCCAGTTCATTCATCTGTTCGTAGTCGTGTCCCTCACCGGTAACGAAATTATGCTTGAGCCAGCTATTGAGAATTCCGGTGCCGTTGAGACATAAAAGCACGCCGTATCGTGGATCTTCCGCCGAATGGTTGACGTGCACGAAGACGTTGACCCTCGATTTTTGGTCGTAGTTTTTGCTGTTGCTTACTCCGTAAACGACGCCGGAGGTGCCTGCCGTGACGGCAATCTCACCCGGCTGCAAAACGCTTAGTGACAGCGCATTATTAGGCTGATCACCCGCGCGGTAGCTGACTATCGTCCCGGCGTCGAGTCCAAGCTCATCGGCCGCCTCTATCGTCAGCTCGCCCTGAATAGAAAATGTCGGGAGCGTTTCGGCGATAAGCTCGCCGGATATGCCGTAGTTGTCGAGCACGAAGTCAGCGAGGCCATCGCTCTCGAAATCCCACATAATCCCTTCTGATAGTCCGGAAGGCGTTGTCTTTATGTCACCGGTCATTTTCAGCGCGATGTAGTCGCCGGGCAGCATTATTTTGTGAATCTTCTTATAGACCTTCGGCTCGTTTTCCATTACCCATTTCAGCTTTGACGCTGTAAAGTTTCCCGGCAGGTTGAATAGACGCTTTAGACACTTTTCCGGCCCGATGTCCGTCGCGGCCTTTTCCCCTATCTGCACTGCCCGGCTGTCGCACCAAATAATCGATGGCCTCAGCACCTGGTTGTTTTTGTCAACCACTACAAGTCCGTGCATCTGGTAGGAGATTCCGACAGCATGCACATCGCCGGCGTCAAATTTTACCTTGGTCTGAATCTTTTTCGTGGCGTTCTTTACATGCTCCCACCAGACGGCCGGGTCCTGCTCAGCCCAGCCCAACTGCTTTGCTACTATCTCCAGCTCCTTGTCAGGCGAAGTTGCCGACGCCAGCACTTTGCCTGTCTCGGCGTCCATCAACGTCGCTTTAATCGATGAGCTTCCAACATCGTATCCTAATAATAGTGCCATTTACATATCCCCTTACTACTGCCGATTAATTGATTAGCTATAATAATCTTCAATGGCCGTTTGTCAAGTGCGGCGAATTTTTCATTCATATTCCCATTTGAGGATCCATTGGTCTTTTGTCCGCTTCTGGAAGGCCTTTAGCTCCGTTTTGAGCTCTTCAAGCACCTTTGCGTGTTTCGGGTCGTCGGCAAGGTTTTTTACCTCGTCCGGGTCGTTTTGCAGGTCGTACAGCTCGAATTTCGGGCGATGCAGGTATGCCTCGACGGTTCGTTTGCCGTAATATTTGCTGCCGGCCTTAATTGTCGCCTGCCAGGTCGAGGCAGCCCACAAATCGCTGGCGAACGGATAGTCCAGACCGTGAGCAATGTTCCAGATAAGCTTGTACCTGCGCTGTCGGACCACGCGCATGGGATAATACATTGTAATCTCGTGGAACGTATGCGAGGCATAAGTTGTATCCCAGCCTTTCGGATGCTCCTGTTCCAGCACAGAT
>JAFGPJ010000089.1 GCA_016936275.1 Sedimentisphaerales bacterium | reverse complement strand
TGTTAGCTGTACGGTTTGCCATAGTTATATCGATCCATTGTCGGACGAGGCGACGAAACTAATCAAGGACGTTCCGCCGGGCTATGGAAATGCCATGATGGTTTCGGATCCGCAGAACGTTGTGCGCGGGCCGTATGGCGACGGCAAAGGGGCCATGCCACACAATGTTCTTAAGTCGCCGTTTCACGCTTCGAGCAATCTGTGCGGCGTATGTCACGATATATCCAATCCCCTGCTTGCCGAAGATGTCAACGAGCAGCCCCCCTACCTTTTCGGGCATATCCAGCGGACTTACAGCGAATGGCTGCTCAGCGATTTTTCAAAGCGAGGTAAAGACGGGACCTGCCAGTCGTGCCATTACCGTACGGTCGAGGGCGGAGGTCAGGCTTCCAGGTTCGGCGGCTTACAGCGTGACTACTTTGCCATGCACGGACCGGTTGGAGGCTCAACGTGGATACAGGATGTGACCTGGCTTCTCTGGGACGGCAAAGACCTGGATCGAAAAGCGCTCGATCTGAGCAAGCAGAGCGCGAAGGAATTTCTTGCCGAATCGGCGGCGCTCGATATTAGTTTCAGCAGGCCCGGATTCGCTGCATTAAAAATCACGAACAAGACCGGTCACAAGCTGCCGACAGGTTACGAAGAAGGCCGCCGGATGTGGATCAATGCCGTCTTTCTGGACTCGTCTGGCAAAGTCTTGAAGGAAATCGGAAAATACGCTGAAAAAGACGATACTATCTTCGGCGAATCCGTTAAAGCTCCAACCCTGATCGATCCCGAACAAACGCGGGTGTATGAAATTCTGTTCGGTATCAGCGAAGCCCGGGCAGAGAAATATAATGTCCGGCCGGGCAAGTCTTTCCATTCAGTTTTGAACGATACTATCGTCAAAGACAACCGTATTCCGCCTGAGGGATTTAATAACGCTGCTTTTAAAGAGCACCTCTCACAGCCTGTCGGGGCGACGTATGCCGACGGCCAATGCTGGGACGAATTCGAGCTGGCCCTGCCGAATGGATGTAAAAAATTCGTCGTAAAGCTCATGTACGAATCGGTCTCATGGGAGTATCTGAAATTCCTGGCCGAGGAAAACAAAACCGATGAATGGGGCAAAAAACTTTACGATGCCTGGACGAAGACAGGAATGTGCCCCCCTACCGTCGTAGCAGAAATCGAGAAAGCCGTCGAATAGCAACGCAGATAATAAAGACGTTATGAGTTGAGAGATACCATCGAACCTTATTCAGGCTGATGACGTAGTCTGTTTATAGCCAATATTGGAATCTAAGGCACGTTAAAATTAAGATTTGTTTTTTGTCGTTTCGACCGGAGGGCTACAAAGTAGCCCGAAGTGGAGAAATCTATTTAAAACAGATTTCTCGACTCCGCTTCGCTTCGCTCGAAATGACTCTAACAGATACATTTGTTACGTATAATTAGCATAAATTGGAAGGACATATAATGGCAAAGTTAAATGTCGGTGACAAAGCTCCCGCTTTTTCGTTATTAGACCAGGACGGTAAAAAGGTCTCGCTCTCGGATTTTAAAGGTAAAAAGCTCCTTTTATATTTCTATCCGAAAGCTGACACTCCCGGCTGCACAAAACAATCCTGCAGCGTAAGGGACGCCTCGAAAGAGCTTAAAAAACTCGGCGCCGCCGCACTCGGTATAAGCCCGGACGAGCCGCCAAAGCAAAAGAAATTCGATGATAAATACAGCCTCGGTTTTCCGTTGTTGTCGGATGCGGATAATAAGGTCGCAAAAGCGTACGGAGCCTGGGGCGAGAAATCCATGTACGGAAAGAAGTATGAGGGCATTATCCGCTCTTCGTTCGTGATCGATGAACAGGGCAAAATCCTGCAGGCTTCATATAAAGTCAAACCGCTGGACACCGTGCCGAACGCCAAAGAAGTATTAGCTTGATTGTTTCGTGAATGGCTGATTTGGAAGTGACAATACTGGAATATCCTGATTCGGCGGAAGTCTCGATTGACATGCGGCCCGTTCTTCATCCGAAGTTCCAGGCCCTTGCCGAGGGTATATCCGAATTTACGTTCGCGAATATCTATCTGTTTCGCCGGACTCACAATTACCGGATATCTCAATTAGAGGACGGCCTTTTTGTCATAACGGGCCGGGACGATGATAATCCTTTCTTCATGCTGCCCTTCGGATTGCCTGATGAAAATATCGTCAGGGAGCTTTTCGATAATTACCATACTATGAAAGCTGCTACCGCTGCTCAGGCAGAGAAACTTACAGCGGTGGGATACTCCGCCAGCGAAGACAGGGACAATTTCGATTATCTATATTCGCTCCAAGACATGGTGAACCTTACCGGCAGAAAATTTCACAGGAAAAAAAATTTACTCAATATATTTATAAAAAACAACGAATGTCAGGCCAAGCCCCTGCTCGAAGAATATCGAGAAGACGCCCTGCAGATTTTGGAAAAGTGGAATAATCAGCATGGCGATCCGAATGATTTTCATGCTGCTAAGGAAGCCCTCGAGAAAATGTGGCCGCTGCAGCTTTGCGGCGGAATTTTCTATATCGATGGTCAGCCTGTAGCTTATTGTCTCGGAGAGGAGCTTGCGCTTGGCAGAAGCTTTGTGATCCACTTCGAAAAAGCCGTCCTCGGAGAAGATTTCAAGGGCATTTACCAATATATCAATCAGGCATTCGCTTCTATATTGCCGGAGAAATACGAAACAGTAAACCGCCAGCAGGACCTTGGCGAGTCCGGCCTGCGGCAGGCAAAAACGAGCTATCGTCCGGTGGATTTCGTCAAAAAGTACAAAGTCGAATCCCGCTAAACAAATCTAAATCAGTATTTCAACTGGCTGGCTTTCGGCGTGACCTTGTCAATGTTGGGCGCAACGTCAACGTTTATATTTCGCATGGCCCAGGCCAGACCACCAGCCATAATCCCCTGTACCTTGGGATTTGTCCAGATATCGTCACGATGTCCGAAGGACGTATAAAAGACCCTTCCTTTGCCGTGCATACGTGCCCACGTCATTGGGAACGGCGGCCGCTGGTAGCAGTCGCCCTTCATTCCTTCATTGTCCTCAATCAATATTACATGCAGATCTTTTGCAAAATTTTTCAGAGTGTACCATTCTTCTTTCAGTGAAACATTATCGCCGAATTCCTTTACTCCCGGGAACTTCGGCGATGCCGCTCGTATCATCGTGTTCTGCTGCTCGCCGTGAACGATAAACTCGCCGCCAATCATCGCGATGTAGGGGTCCACCTCGGTCTGATTTTCACCGCTCGGGCCTTTGGAATGGAATGAGTCAGTGGCGGAGTGGAAGCCGACGAAACCTTTGCCGGCCGCAATCGCATCCAGGAGTTTCTTCTTGCCCTCGACAGTCATGGGCGGCGTCTGCTGTTTGTTCGGCTCGGTCAGAACGCCGCTGGTATAGAAGGCAATCGCATTATACTGGTCAAGGTCGCCGTCGAAAACCCGTCCGTCTTTTGTCGAGACTACCTCGAAGCCGTGCTTTTGCCCCAGCTCGTTAAGAATTCTCTCCGAGATACTTGGCTGACCGTTCTTGCGTTTTACAGCGTCGTGCTCGTAGCCGGCCGAGCGCGAAAAATAAAGGATTTTCTGTTTCTTCTTATCAGCGCCAGCGACCCAATGCATTGGAAACGCCGAAGCTGCGACTGCTGCACCTGTTGCCATAAGCATGTCCCTGCGATTCATACTTTTGTTGGAATTCGATTTATTGCTCATTGCTGTTTGAACCTCCATAATGTTTAGTGTCTTGATCATCACGCGAAATCATAACACAGCCAGCCGTATTATATCAAATGTTTTTATCCCCTGTGCTGAATGAATTTGTGCTTGATAAGGCCGTCACCTTTCGCTAATATCGCCTGTCATGAAACGAAGACAATTCTTAAAAAGCGTTTGCAGCACGACTTTCGGAGCGGCGGCTTTCCCGTATATTGTTCCAACATCGGTATTGGGAGCAAATGGTGCTGTGCCGCCCAGCGAAAAAATTGTTATGGGATTCATCGGCGTCGGCAGTATGGGCGGCGGGCATTTACGGTCGTTTCTCGGATACGAAGATGTGCAGGTGGCCGCCGTCTGCGACCTTCGTGAAATAT
>JAFGPJ010000088.1 GCA_016936275.1 Sedimentisphaerales bacterium | reverse complement strand
TAAGTGCCTTTTATCGGTTTTGCAAAAGGCAGAACAAAGACATATTTGCTGAAAAGAAGTATAACCAGCAGCACAAGCACACCGGCGAAAATCCAGTAGCTCATCGAGCCTAAATGCCTGTAGTTGATTGAGTTAATTATTATAAAGCCGGCTAATCCGACTGCAGCAAACATGGCCTGTTTTTGCCATTTATTACTCAAATCCTCGACCTGGCTGTCAGGACTGTGCTCTGCGGGATTGCCAACAGAGTAAATCGTGGCTATTCCAACTCCAATCAGAATCAAAGCAGCCACCAACAGGCATATCCTTACAAACAGCAGTCGTCCTTTGAGAAAACCGTACATTATTTAAACATTACCACAGAGTCGGCAAATTTCCATAATGAACTGTAAAATCGTAAAAAAAACTTGTTTTTCGGCATTTTCTGCTTGAACTAAGCCCAAACATGTGCTACTATAAAATTAATCTTCACCAAGAGAAAACCTGTGCTGCTTTTTAGCACAAATATACCGCCGACAGGCGAGAAAGGAGTGAAAAAGGGAAAAAATAGATATATTTTTTTCGGCAGCTCCTGCCGGCCGAAACGCATTTTTCAATGACTTAAAAGTTCAATACGTTATCAGATGAACAAGCGAAGATAATGTATATTTAAGGCAGGAAACAAAACCAAGATATTGCAGAAGATGTTTCTGCAGGGAAGAAAAGAAGAAGGAAAGGAAGGAGTTGTAATATGAAAAAGTTTTTTCTTGCTTTGGTTGTGGTCTTGTTAGCTACTCCGGCCTGGGCAAGTGTTGCTATCTCCGTTACTGATATCGGTGATGGGAAAGCCGCCATCGACTACTCTGGAACCGAGCTGGTCAGGGCTTTCGCCCTCGACATTACAGTCGATGTCGGCACTATCGAAGCCATCAGCGATTTCGCGGTTGGGGATGACAACAACGGCTATGGTATATTCCCGGCCAACTTTAGTCGGTACATTACCGTCGATGCAACAACCGGCGAAGTCAGCGATTGGGCAGCAGAGGGTTACACACCCGTAGCCGCTGCTGACGATCCGGGAGCACTGGGCGGTCTCGGCACAAACGGCATCACCATCGAGATGGGCTCACTTTATGACACAGCAGCACCACCTCTCGAGGGCAGACTTTGTGTCATCACATGCAGTGAGGCATGCAAAGTGACCGTGACAACTAATGCTACACGCGGCAATGTGGTGCTGGAAGATGCTTCGGAAGCTACTGTGGATTTGTCCGGAGCAACAGATGTTCAAATCGGTGGCGTTGGCGGCTACACGGGCCCGCAGCCTGATGAATGGCAGGCCGTAGGGAATCCCGATTGCTGGATAGCCAGTATCAATGCAAGGCAGTGCAAAGGCGACGCCGATGGTGTGTCTCAAGGCAAGCAGCAATACTGGGTATCAACCAATGATTTGGATGTCCTCATTGCAGCATGGAACAAAAGCTTTGCCGAGATTGATGGCCAAACGGTTGGCGGTGTTCCTCTTATTTGTGCCGACTTCGATCATCTGTCCCAGGGTAAGCAGAAATATCGTGTCTCGACCAATGATCTGGACATCCTGATTGCTAACTGGCAGGTTGCCGATGGTCCAGCCCCCGATTGTCCGTAACAGGCATGGGACTCGGAGCCGAAGTAATCGGCATACTAGCAACATGAGACGTGGATATTTCAATTGCACAATATCTTTCCTACGAAATGAAAGGAGAAGATGATGAGAAAATTATTAATATTGTTTTTGGTCCTCGGACTGGCATCGACGGCGAATGCTTTGCTCATCAAAGTCGATGACCTGGAAGGGGAATCTTTTGAAGTTGATACACAGGCCACAATTACCGTAGTAAGCGAGGACACTTCCAGTTGGCTGGGTTACATCATCATTGAAGAAGGTGGTGCCGGATCATTGGAAAACGTCGTCATTCTGGACGCTGCAGGAGACAATGCCTCTACTGGACCATACACAGAGGCCGGCTGGGGCACCGGTTTTGAACTTTCTGCATCAACGTTAACAGATCCTACTATCGGCATAGGCACTCAGTTCAGTGTCGATTATGTCGGCGAAGTAGGCGATACAGCAACGATTTCGCTGTTTGTTGATCCTGAGTACACGACACCAGTCGCCTCAGTGAACGTTACGGTTGTTCCCGAGCCAATGACTGTCATATTGCTCGGTCTGGGTGGTCTGTTCCTGCGCAGACGCAGGTAATTTGTTTGCCTTGGCCAAGGCCAACAATTTGTTAGCCATGAGGCAAGTCGAAAGGCTTGCCTCTTTTTTTATTGCAGCATCTCTCGCAGTCTCCTAAAATTTACCTTATGAAACGATTCTTGCTCTTGCTGTTTTGCATTTCTCTTGCCGTCGTGACTTCCGGCTGCCGAAGTCCGGCCGGCAACGGCGTAGATGTCACTATTAACGGCATCGGGCAATTCCCCGACTTTCTCGTCGGCACATGGAAGGCCGAAGAAGGCGGCTGGGAATTCGTCTTCGAGCCGGACGGCAAAATATCCTCCGCAGTAGCAAGTATCGGCAGGGTAAAACTCCAGCCGGGCCGAAAAACCATCGTCCCGATGCAAATGGGTGGCAAAGGAATCTATAAGCCGGGGCTTTGGTCGGTTCAATATTCTCATCCGCAGCGGGAGCTTGTCGTCGAAATAGCGATAGATCGCTTTCGGGTCGAGCTCGGCAAAGACGTCATACAAGGTAGGACTCGAGACTTTTTTGTCGGTGTGGTTTCCGCAGACGGCAAGTCCTGGTGGGCCGACCGCCTCAGCTTCCCTGAATATGTCGTCGATACCAAGACATATCATAATTACAAAC
The DNA here is from genome assembly GCA_016936275.1 of Sedimentisphaerales bacterium. Classification (GTDB taxonomy): domain Bacteria; phylum Planctomycetota; class Phycisphaerae; order Sedimentisphaerales; family Anaerobacaceae; genus JAFGPJ01. The sequence goes on along the minus strand of JAFGPJ010000088.1, from coordinate 1,435 downwards.
TCCCCTTTGATCCTAAAGACAACCCCCGCGAGAGCATCCTCTTCCAGAAGGTCACTGAATCGGAGTGACCTGTTTTTTCTGATTTGATTTTTTCTGCTCTATAAGCTCAAGAAGCTTTTTCAATTGTCCCGCTGCATCTTCGTTGCCGGCTTGTGACATAAATCCAATCGCTTTCTGCAGTTCCGCAATCGCTTCATCGTAATGTCCCTGGATCGACAGCGCCTGGGCCAACATTGAACGGTTCCCGACGTTAAGTGGATCCAGATTTACTGCCTGTCGGAAATATTTCGCAGCTTCGGCAAAATTGCCGACCGTCGCCAAAGCGTTACCCAGCCGGGCAGCAATTTTCGCCGAATCCGGTTCTTTGGTAAGGTCATCCCGATAGTCCTGAATTGCATTTTGCAAATACGTAGCCGCCTGGTTTTTGTCACCCTGCCTTTGCAAAGCTATGCCGATATTGTAGTTGATATTGGACATGCTCTGCCGGACCTCGGCCTTTTCGTTATATTCGAGAGCGCCCTTGAAAGCCTCGATTGCTTCAGCAAGCCTGCCCCGCCCAGCCTCAATCATCCCTATTTCATTATACGCCTTTATCGACAGCCCCGGATCGACGCTAATGACATCCTCGTATTTCAGAATGCACTCGTCCCATTTTTCTTTTGCCTTAAACCGCTCGGCCTGGGCGAGATATTCCTCGGCCAGCAAATCCCGAGCACTTGCAAGTACAACCGGCGCCAGCAAATTCTCAACGGGAGCATAGTCGTCCGTTAATACAATCCCGCGGGCTTTTTGCCGCAGCGACTCAATTTCGGAATCACTTAACACCCACAACAAATCCAGATTCCTGACCGGCTCTTCGTCAGCGAGATTTTCGAGATCAATTTCCTGCTTGGAGGCGATAACCACAAAAGTAATTCTTGCCGAATGCGGCTCATTCTCGGCGACAACATAAACGTAGTCAAACGTTAGCTCAAGCGTATTGACGAATGCTCCGACGAACAGCCCGCTGTCGTAAATATCAATCAGCTCAATCATATATACGCCGCGGTCGGTTAGTATCCGGGCGATTTTGTCGTTGAATTCCTTCGTCGTAAGCTGGTACGGCACGGAATAATCATTCAGAGCGTCTTCAAAGATAAAATCATACTGTACTGCCTGCCCCCCTGCCCGTGTCTGCTCTAACAATTGATTGACATAGTTACGAGCATCCATCGTAAACGTATTAATCGGGCTGTCACGCTCCAATCCGAATGCCTGCACCGCCGCTTCGGTTACGCCCGGATCGATTTCGACAACGTCAACAAGACTGCCCGGCCAGAGACGCTCGACATATCGAGGAAAAACATATCCTCCCCCGCCGATGACCAGAACTGAGAGATCTTCTTTGTCTTTGCTCAGCCGTTGCGTCACCGCAGCCTGAATCTGCGAATACGAG
>JAFGPJ010000087.1 GCA_016936275.1 Sedimentisphaerales bacterium | reverse complement strand
TTTTAATAGGAATCCTGGTCTTTCTGATCCCGAACGACTACATTTACAAAGGCCTGACAAAACGTAAATGGTGGCTCAACCTGAAAATCTGGGCGCTGGGTGATCTGACCCTTATTTTCATCACGTACTATATTTTCTAAGACCTTCGAAGTCAGCTTTGTCGAACGGTCTCAAGCAGCTCTTCTGCATTGTCATATATTTTTTCAATCGCATTAACAATCAGATCCATGTCTGCTTTTGGTCCCATCAGCACTGAATGATGAAAACATACCGACTCTTCCTTATAAATTCTATGACAAACCGGCAGCTCGAACCTGGCCGGATCAATCGCCTGCCAGTACTCTTCGCTCAGCTTATGCCGCTGCGGTTTCGTATGAGGAGTATATAGCGAGCACGCATTTAGAGGCTCATAGCTGGCCTCAACAGAACAACCCAGCTCTTTTGCAAGCGCCTCTCTGAATTTCGCAACATCAAGACCTTTGAATTCATCCTTATTATATCTGAACGAGAAATTGTAACATGCTCCCAATACTTCTGTTTTATCGTTTTTCATCGGTTGAACGCCGGGGCGCTCGGCGAGCAATGAGTTTAAATATTTCGCGTTTTTGCCTCGAATCCGATTATGTTCCGGCAGCCTTTTCAGCGATTCAATAAGCAATGCCGCCTGGAAATCTGTTATGCGATAATTGCCGGACTGGATGAAGTCACCTTCGCTCCCATAAAGCCCCGCCCCTTTATCTGCACTTTCTTCTTTTTCCGGCCTTCTGCCGCAATTTCTCAGGGCATCGAGTTTCTCGAATAATTCCGGATCGCTTGTAGTCAGTGCACCGCCTTCCCCCGCCGTCATTAGCTTCGAAAGCTGAAAACTGAAACTGCCAACGTCACCGATGCTGCCGGCTTTCTTACCATTCCTTTCCCCCCCGTGCTTATGTGCACAGTCCTCGATGACCCGGAGATTGTGCTTGCGGGCAATCGCCATAATAGCATCCATGTCAGTAAAACATCCATAAAGGTGCACGGGGATAATCGCTTTGGTACGCGGCGTGATTGCTTTTTCGACCTCGGTCGGATCGATGCACCAGTTATCCGGTTTGACATCAACGAGTACGGCAGCAGCATTGACATCCAGAACCGATGCCGCTGTCGCCTGCCAAGTCAGCCCGGGAACAATCACCTCGTCGCCCAATCCTATGCCGCACGCCTCCAGAGCAAGTTGTAATGTGACGGTCCCGTTGGCCGCCGATATTGCATATTCGGCCCCGATGAATTTCGCAAAAGTCTTGTTGAACTGCTTTTCTTTTGGGCCGTTATACGACCATACTCCGCTTTTTAAGACCTCAAGCAGACCTTTCTCTTCCTTTTTATCCCAGACGGGCCATCTCGGCCACGGATTCGCTTTGACATTCCGCAAAGGCCTGCCGCCATTGATGGCTAATTTGCTCATTATTTCGTTCCTTTCTTCATGCTGAATAAATCTTAGAAGCGTTAAGATAGCATAGTTATCGGATTGCTGCAACTATACATCGCTCCTAATTTTCTTGCAATACAAGCTCTTTAATTGTAAAGTACCAAAAACAAGGAGCAGTGGCAGAGTGGTTTATCGCGACGGTCTTGAAAACCGTTTTACCGAAAGGTAACGGGGGTTCGAATCCCTCCTGCTCCGTTTATATCATTCCGTAAATATCGCTGCTGCTCATAATCGACTGAGCAATTCTTGTGTGAATTCCACATGCTTCCAGCTAATCCTACGAAACTGGCCCATTCGACTGAACTCAGGACATGCTTTGAATTGTCTTTGTTTTTTCGCAGCCCGCAGGGCGGTTTATTGTCATAATATCCTTTCAAATAAGAGCTTACAAAGCCTTTTGCAAAATTCATAAATATTTGTAAAACAATGAATTACATCATTATTTTTCTTGCAATCTCCTCCGTCCTGGTTATTACGTAAGTTCTGTTCTGAAAATAACTTACAGCCAAAACGTAGGAGATTTTTTTATGTATCACGTTCAGACATCTTTGTTTTATGACCTCCAGGAACTTGTCCGGAACTTGTCGCTGCTGCGAAAGTATTACTACCTCTTTCAAGCCCTCGACCTTTCCATGCTGCCAGACAGAAACTACGGCATCGGAAGAACAGGTCACTCACAACACGCCATCCTGAGGGCTTTCATCATAAAACATCTCGAACGGATTAAATCCATTCCACAACTGATCGAATATCTCGAAGCAGTGCCACCTCTTTTAGAACTGTGCGGTTTTACGCTTGGCGAGATGCCCGATGAATCCCAGTTCTACCGCTTTGTGGCCGATACCAAAAACTCCACGCTAAAGGATATCCACCACAGTCTCAATCAACGACTCATCGGGCAGGGATGCGTTACGCTCGATGAATTCATCATCGACTCAAAACCCGTCATGGCCGCCACTAAAGAAAACAACCTCAAGAACCCCAACCGAAATACCACTAACAAGGACAAGACACCTCGCCGTAATCCCGCTGCAACCTTAAGCTGCTACTCCTGCCAGATGATCAATGGCAAGAAGGAAAACATGCTGTTCTTCTGGGGCCACCGAACACACGTCATCATCTCAAAAGAAGGTATAGCACTTGTGGAAGTAACCCTACCAAACAACATCACCGATCAGCAAGCCGCCTTTATCCTGCTTAGGGAACTCAAACGCAGATATAAGCTCAAGAAAGGTTTTCTCTTCCTCGGCGACAAGGCATACGATGTCAGAGACTTGTACGCCTGCATTGCCGAGCAGATGAAAGGAAATCCTTATATTCCCATCAATCCGAGAAATCAGAAAGACGACAAGATGTTCGGACCACACGGCTGTCTGCTCTGCGATTCAGGCCTTGAAATGAAATCTGCCGGCAGATGGCACGAGGGCAATCGTGAACGCATCAAGTTCCGTTGTCCCTTAAAGACCAGTAAAAAGGTTGCCACAGAATATGACCATACCTGCCCGGCACACCATCCTTCCTTTTCCACCGGCAACTGCTACGGCTGTACCAAATACCTTGATATAACTGACGATGCACGCGCTCGTGTGCCGAGAGATTCAAAAGAATTCAAGGACACGTTTAAGGATAGAGAATCCGTAGAACAGTATTTTGCCCGGCTGGGCGATCGTGAAGTCGAACAGACCACGCATTACTCGCTCAAGACGGTGCGTAATCAAATGACGATAGCGCATCTGACCGCCAGCCTCATAGGCGTTGCCGCCGCCATATTTCTTAAGCAGCCCGAAAAGATGCGGTGCTACCGGACGTTTGCCCAGCCACCGCAGCAGCGTATGACCGGCTGAGTTGTTCCGATTGACGCTGAACGATTAACTTTTTAAAGAGCATCGACAGGTGCACCAGGGATGCCCTGCCTATCAAAAGGTCTTTTTGCCTTAAAACACATCAAAACTCATACTCACGTTGTGAAAATCTGTGCTTGCTGTAAAACTCATCTCGTGTCCACGTTGGATCATGCTAATAATCACTTATTTTGCAGAAGTCTTAGAGTTAATAAAAACCCCGGCCACTTTGGCCGGGCCGTATGGAGGATAGGAAATCTATGGAAATATGTGGAGCAGGATCAGCGGGTGTAACGAATTGTTGTTATGCGGCGTAGCCGCTTAGTCCAATAAGCTTACAAAAGGAGCAAATCGTCATATCGCACACCTTTTCCATGCACGAATCGGGCTCTGAAACATTAGCAATCTGATACTTCCTCATCCTCCTGACGCCATGCCGGATCAACAATACAGAGAAATTTCAGATCGGAATTTCCTGTGTTTTCGATATATTGTACAGCGTTCGGTGGAATATAAATGGTACAATCAGGCCCAACTTCGAAGCTCTCCTGATCTATGTGCATCAAACCTTGTCCTGCCGTCAGGTAGTACACCTCACAGGATTTTAGCTTATGCGGCCTGGTTTTTTGGCCGGCCTTAACTCGTGCATGGGCAAGGCTGTAATGAATCGGAACTCCTGCTTTTTCGGGATGCAAAATCTCATATAAAATCGAATCATCGCCGGCAATAAATTCCCTGCAATCCTTTAAATATTTTACGAACATCATTTTTCTCCAGGAAGAATCGATCCTTTATCACGTGTTTTACATTTTCAAACAATACGCTAACCATAAATTCATTATCTGTCAAATTAGAAAAGACCCTCGATGCTTAAATTAACCGATTCGGTTTTGAATTGCCTGCCAACCTCTTATGGCTATAATAAATAGCTGCTCAGTCTGTGTACGAACATTTAAATTGAGAATAATCATCAAGTTGCTTTGAACATTTGATATAGAGGTTGAATTCATGACAAGCTTTAAGGATAATATGAACAGGCGCCGGTTCATGCAGGTTGCTGCCGGCTCAGCCGCCGTAATGGCACTGCCTCAAATCCCCCTGAATGCCGCCAAGAAAGCTACTCCCGAACGACCAAACATCCTCTGGATCAGCACAGAAGACATCAGCCCCGATCTGGGCTGCTACGGGGACAGTTATGCCGTAACGCCTAATATCGACGAGCTCGCCGCCCGGGGCGTGCGTTATACAAATGTTTACTCTCACGCCGGGGTTTGTGCCCCGACGCGCTCCGGCATCATAACCGGCATGTATCCGACGACTATCGGCACTCACCACATGCGCTGCCAGGGCGTGCCGCCGGAATACGTAAAATGCTTCAGCGAATACCTCCGAGCGGCCGGCTATTACTGCACGAACAACGTCAAAACCGACTATCAATTTGACCCGCCCCCAAGCGCCTGGGACGAATGTAGCCGTAAGGCCCACTGGCGTAATCGCGGCAAAGACCAGCCTTTCTTTGCTATCTTCAATTTCACAGTCTCGCACGAAAGCCAGATCCGCAATAGAACCGATGCGATGCTCAAAAGATTGGACGCTTTGACGCCGCACGAAAGGCACGACCCAGACAAAGCTGTCCTGCCCCCTTACTATCCCGACACTTCGAAGGTTCGGCAGGACTGGGCGCAGTACTACGACATTATCACGCTGACGGACAAGCTTGTTGCCGACGTTCTCAAGCAGATCGAAGACGACGGCTTGGCCGACGACACAATCGTATGGTTCTGGGGCGACCATGGTCGGGGTCTGCCGCGGGCCAAGCGGTGGATTTACGATTCGGGTTTGCGAGTCCCACTGATCATCCACGTTCCGTCCAAGTGGCGAAAGCTCGCAATGCCGGACAATCCCGATTCGGTTAAACCCGGCGCCGTCAATGATGACCTGATTGCCTTTATAGATTTCGCTCCAACGATGCTGTCCTTAGCCGGCATCAAAATTCCCGACCATATACAGGGCAAAGCTTTCCTCGGCAGCCAGAAAGGCGAGCCGCGAGAATATATTTTCGCCGCTCGCGACCGGATGGACGAAGCATACGATCTGATTCGTGCCGTTCGCGACAAACGCTACAAGTATATTCGTAACTACATGTGGTATTTGACACGCAGCCAGGACATTAATTACATGAACGAGATGCCGACCATGCAGGAAATGCGGCGGCTAAATGCCGAGGACAAGCTCGAAGGCCCACAGAAGCAGTATTTCGAAGAGACCAAACCTATCGAAGAACTCTATGATACCGCTACCGATCCGCACGAGGTCAATAACCTAGCAGGTGATCCGAAATACAAAGATGTGCTCCGAAGAATGCGCGTAATCCATGCTAAATGGGTCAGGGAAACTGGTGATATAGGGCTGATTCCTGAGCCGGAATTCGACGAAATGAAACGCCCGGGCGGCAAATATGAAAAGACAACAGAACCGGTATTCTGGGCGCCGAAATGGCAACCGGGCGAAGCTACTCGACGAGTAACAATTTACTGCCCCACACCCGGCTCATCAATCGTTTACAGAATCAGCGGCTACGGCCAAAACGACTCAGCATGGAGACTATATACAAAATCCGTATGGCTTACGCAGGGCAAAGTGCTGCACGCCAAAGCCTGCCGGATAGGCTTCAAAGACAGCGGCCAGGTCAGCTTCAGATTCGACGACAAGGTCTCAGGGCCGAAACCACCAGAAACGCCAACCATGGACAAGCAGCACTGGCTGCACAAACTCGATAAAACCGATCTTCTCAAGCGTTTACGCGAGATAAAGGAACTGGATGGTTCCGGCGAAAACGGGCCATACCTTAAAGCCTTAAAGGGTAAATACGCCTCCGTCCGCTACTGGGCCGTCATAGGCTTGCACTACAGATCGAACAAGGCAGAGGCTGAGCAGGCAAAAGCAGCATGTAAAAAAGCACTCGACAATCCGGCTGCGGTAGTTCGCATTGCCGCAGCTCATGCACTATGCGATTGGGGCAGCGAAGACAAAGCCCTGCCGGTATTAGCTGAGGCGCTTAATGACAAAACAGACAAAGCAGGACTATACGCGATTATTGCCCTAAACAAAATCGGTGAAAAGGCCCGACCTCTGCTGGAGCAGATAAAAGCCGCCCAGAAAGACTCGGACAACTACGTCCAGCGAGTAGCACAAACGACGATGGAATTGCTCGGAGACGCATAAATTGGAATCAAAGTATGCAGAGGTAGAAAAAATGAATAAGAAAAAATTCATTATGAGCGTTTTGGTCGTGTCGATTATTTGGCTCGTCTTTCCTATTCCAGTCTATGGATTATTCATGAGATTTTTCGGACTGCTTCCGCCAACCGGCTTTCGAACGCTGGATTTGGTCTTTATGATTCCGAATTCAATATTAGGGGCCTTCATCTTTGTCCTGATATTCTTTCTCGCCAAAGGCTCGAAACTCGGGCAAAACGGGTTATTATACGGCATATTATGGTTTCTCGGATACAGCGTTGTTAGTGAAGTCGGATTCTGGATCGCGCTCAAATACAGTCCAATCATGATGATAGCAGGTATAACATCCGGGCTGGGCCACCTGGTAAACGGGTTTATCACTGAAAGGTTAAGCAAGAATTGAGTTAAGAACCATTAGTTAAAACTGGTAACATTGAAATTGGAAGAGTAGAAAGGCAGAATAACAAGGAATCGAAGATGGGAAAACATATCATATTTGGCGCAGCATTAATTATTGGTTTTGGGATTTGTGCTGAAGCGCAGGAATTGGTGTCTAATCATACGTTCGAGGCAGGGCAGACGGCTACGGTGCCAACTGGATGGTCGGTGTGGGGGCCGGAGTGGGCAGAGGCGGCTTGTAGGATAAGAGCGAGTTCCGGCGGTGGGTTTGTTGTTGATGGCAACGATCCTTTCGCTGTGGGCGGGGTGGTTCAGGATATCAAAGGCATCAAAGGCGGGCAGGCATACGCTATCAAATCGGTCTGTCTTTTAAGGGATTTTCCGGCCCCCTACTATTCACTGTTAGTGCGTGTAAGCTGGATGCGAGATGGCAAAATGCTTCACCAGGCGGGGATGCTTGTGCGAGGGCCGATTATCGAGAATGGTATTGCCAAGTTCGATGATGTGCTCGTTGCTCCAGATGATGCCGACAGCGCTCGCCTATCGCTTGGTGTCAAGTGGCCGAGAGGCGGATTGGTTCTATGGAAGAGCGTAAGTATGCAGCCGGCGCCGGCACCCGAGCCGAGAAAGGTCAAGGTCGGCACAGTCTATCTGCGGCCGAGAAACAGCACGCCTCAAAAGAACCTGAAGCTCTGGTGCGAGCAAATCGATGACGCGGGCAAGCTCGGGCTTGATATTGTCTGCTTGGGCGAGGCGATTCTGGCTGTCGGTACATCAGCGCCCATGAAAGATCGTGCCCAGCCGATACCGGGGCCGATTAGTGAGGTATTGGCTGAAGCAGCGAAACGAAATAAGATTTGGATTGTGGCCGGTCTTACCGAACTTGACGGTGAGATTGTTTATAATACCGCTGTGCTGCTGGACCGCAACGGAGAGCTTGCCGGCAAGTATCGCAAAGTCCACCTGCCGCGCGAGGAGTGGACAAAGGGCGTTCGTCCCGGCAATGAGTATCCGGTCTTCGAGACGGATTTCGGCAAAGTCGCTATCCAGATATGTTACGACTGGTTCTTCCCCGAAGCGGCGGAAATCTTCGCTCTACAAGGAGCAGAAATTATCTTCGCTCCAACATGGGGCAATACCCTGCCGGATAAGGACGGTAAAGTTGACGGTGAATCGACCTTCCGCGTACGGGCGCGCGACAACGGCGTCTACATGGTTCCATCGGTATATGACGGCAACAGCATGGTCATCGATCCAATGGGCAGGATTCTTGCCTCGAACAAGGGCAAAGAAGGCGTATTCTGGGCCGAGATCGACCTGAACAAGCGCGAACTTCTTGACTGGGTTGGAAACTGGCGCTCCATCGGCCCGCGCCACCGCATGCCGCATACCTATAAGGCTTTGACCAAAATATTGCAGTAGAACAGAACTTCCACAGCAATAAACAAGTTGTCTTGTCAATTCAAGTATGATACTTTGTACTTTGCCGTAGTTTCTTACAAATAAAATTAAAGAGATTAAAAGGAAATACTCTTGGAAGATAAATTAAGAGGTAAGTTTGTCGTATTTGATGGGCCGGACGGTTGTGGCAAAACTGTTCAGTTGGAATTACTTAAAACCCACTTGGAAAAACATGGAATAACTGTAGTACTAACCAATGATCCAGGAGGAACAAGGATTGGTGACCAAATTAGCCGTCTTCTGAAATATGATGCCCAAGGTTATATGGATGTTGCTACGGAAGCCATGTTATTCATGGCATCGCGTGCACAGCTTGTTGGTGAAATTGTAAAACCCGCGCTGGAAGCTGGCAAAACTGTGTTGTGTGACAGATTCATATCTTCGACATGTGCCTATCAAGGCAGCAACGGTTATCCAGTTGAAAAGATAATAGAGCTTGGAAGATTTGCAATAGGAGATGTTTGGCCAGATTTAACAGTCATAATTGATATACCGGTTGAAGAAGGGCGCGAACGCACCGGACACAAGCGATACCAGAAAACTAAAGTCAATCATAAAGATGCTAATCAAGCCTATTTGTTTGAAAATGTAGTAGCAGATAGATTTGATTCCAGGACTTTGGAATATCACAGAAAAGTCAGGAAGTGGTTCCTTAATATAGGAGAGTACTATCCCGGTATTGTTCAAATAGTCGATGGAAATGCTGATATTGAAACAGTTCACAAGAAGATTCTGCAACTTATCTCAGAAGCGAGTTTTTCATAAATGTCATTCAAAGAGATTTTCTACCAGGACAGGGCTATCGAAATTCTACAGCGGGCTTTTGCATCGGGCAGATGGGCTCATGCGTATATCTTTGCCGGTGCCGAAGGAATCGGTAAATTCAAAACCGCCTTCGAATGGGCAAAACTCCTTCTCTGTAAAAAGCCCGTTATAGAAAATGGCTTTGCCGACGGCTGTGGCTCATGTCAATCCTGCAGACTCTTCGAAACCGGTACGAATCCCGACTTTGCTCACATCTACAAGGAATTGCGGGAATTTACCGAAGACGGCAAAGGCAAACCACCGCCTGTAGATTTGCCGATAGATGTAATCCGGGAATTCCTGATCGCAAAGGTCTCGACCAAGCCTACACTCTCGCAGAGAAAGGTCTTTGTTGTCAGTGAAGCTGAAAGGCTGAATATCTCTTCACAGAACTGTCTTCTTAAGGTCCTCGAAGAGCCGCCGGAATATTGCTGTATTGTGCTGCTGTGCACACGCATGGAAAAGCTCCTGCCCACAACCAAATCGAGGTGCCAGACAATCAGGTTCGGCCCGATAGACGAAAGCAGGATAATTGAAAAACTAAAAGAAAAGAGCCTCGGAGAAGAGCCGGCCAGATACTTTGCACACTTAGCGCAAGGCAGTGTTGGCGAAGCGTGCCAGTGGGCGGAACTTGAACTGGCCGATACAAATCTTTTCAAAACGAAAAAAGAGCTGATAGACTCTTTGGTAAGCTACCAGCTCGCCGAATCTCTTGACCTGGCCCAGGAGTTTCTGACAGAAAGCAAGAAAATCGCCGCCGAGTGGACAAGCATCGATAAGACCACCAGCAAGACCGACATCAATCGAAGGGCCATGAAATTTATCGTCCGGATTATCATATCAGCCCTGCACGATGCGATGAATCTGAATGTAAACAGGGCGAAAGAGCCGGTCAATTTCGACCAAAAAAAGCAGATAGAAAAGCTTGCCGCCCATTTCGACGCCGAGCAGGCGGCGGAAAAAATCTCCGACTGCTATCGCGTGCTCGGATGGATCGAGTCCAGCGTCAACGAAAAGCTTATTTTCGAACAGCTATTGTTAAATCTCGTAGTTTCTGATACAATAAAGGTTTAGAAATAGCAGCGAGAACGCAATAAATAGGCTTTGATATGACAGAAATCACGGCAATAAAGCCCAAGCAGGCAAAAAATAAAAAATATATGCTGGT
>JAFGPJ010000086.1 GCA_016936275.1 Sedimentisphaerales bacterium | reverse complement strand
GACGATGACTGGGCGTTGTCATTCGAATGCGATTGTTCTTTTCTGGTTGCTGAGTGCCTGACGCGTCAGGTTCTTTTGCTGAGCAGCACCGATTCGGACCTTCCCAGCGATTTATGGGGTGGGCCCACGACATCTTCGGACCCGTTTAACAATTTGAACGAGACTGAGCTGCGGAAGTTCCTGAATTCCGGCTCGGAGCATCTGGGCAGGGGTCTGCTCGATCCTGAGATACAGAAACTCGAAGACCAGGGAGGTTTGCCACGTTGGTCTGTAACCTCTTATGGAGCGCCGGTCGAGGAATTGCTGGCGAAATTCGCTGCCGATGCGGATATTGATATTTACTGGGCAGTCCAGGGAACATCCGGGCCAAATTCGGCGGAAGGTTCAATGAGACAAAGGCCGGTCAGTATATATCTGCCGGCGGCGACGTCACAGCAGATTGTCCTGACGGCGGCGGGCTGTGCCGGGATGCTGGCAGATATCGAAGGAGAGCCCGACCGGCAGAAAGTGACAATTTATGATCCCGCAGAATATTCATCCTTAAGGCAGCACATTTCTTTTCTTAGTGAGCAGGCTGTTTCACTTTGGCAAAAATTCGTGCTGGCCTTTTACAGCGACCGGCGGCTGTGCAACGCTCATTTTTTAATGGGGCTCCTGCATTCTCAGATAGAGATGCCTCTCGAGGCGATTGCGGAATATAAATTAGTGGCGAATCAGTTTTCACAAATGTCGCTGGCGCCGTTCGCCTTGTTATACTCGAGCAAATTGAAGGCGTCTCTGTATGATTACCAGGGGGCCCGTGAGGATTTAAAGCAGCTTATCGAGCAGTATCCTGATGTCGATATTTACGGGCAGGCTTGTTTACGTCTGGCGGATGCCACAATGGAGGCGGGACTTAATGCTGAAGCCGCACGGCTGTATCAAAGGGTGTACAATTTTGGTTTGTCCGCCGAATCGAAGACTGCTTCGACCATTGGAGCCGCCAGGTGCCTGTATGAGACCAAAGAATACGAAGAGGCGGCCAAATGGCTGACTCGATATCTCGATTTGGTCGGAAACACCGAAAGCAAGAACTTGTATTCCGCGTATTTTCTGCTGGGCCAGTCCAACCTGGCGCTGGGAAAATATCAGCAGGCCTGTGATGCGTTCCAATATGCGCTCGAGGAGCAAAGTTCTCGGGAGCAATATGTCGAGGCTATTACATCTTTGGTGAAAGGTCATATAGAACAGGAACATTTCGTTGAGGCGCTCGATACGCTGGAGAGCGTGCGTACGGTTGCATTGTCAAAGGAACAGTCCGTAGAAATGCTGCTGCTCAAATGCAGGATTTTCCGGATGATGGGACTTTTTAACACGGCGATTGTTTCTCTGCGTGACAAGGCCGAGTATATTTCCGACTCGCAGTTGAATGCGAAAATATCCTTAGAACTTGCCCAGTGTCATATTGCCGAGGGTAATCTTGAAAAGGCCCGCAGCGGCTTAAGCGAAATTCTCGCCGCTGTCGAACCCGGCCCTTTGGCTCAAAAAGTCGCAATAGAGCTGGCCGGCGTATGTCTAAAGCTCGAACGAGGTTCGCAGGCCGTTTCGGTTTGTCAGCAGCTTCTTGAGTCGGATGTTTCGGGGCAGGAAAAACAACAAATCCTGAAAATGCTCGCAGAAGCTTATAACCTGCAGAAAAATTACGACAAAGCAACGTTAGCTCTTTCAGGTCAATGGAAGTGAAAAATGAAAAACGGCGGTAAAAAAATCAAATATGACTCACAGCTCAAAAGTTCGGCGTATTTGAGTTTCAGGTTATGTTTTTATATTGCCTGCTTTATGTTTTTGTCTTTCCGCCTGTTAACGTCTCTGACAAGTGTTGCCTTTGCAAATTCCGCCGCTGGCAATGGTCGGAAAATATCGCAGAGCGGCATTTTAACTTTGATAGATCCGAATAATGTTAATGGACTCGAATTGCTGCGGGCTGAAATGAGTGCTGCTTACGGTCAAAACGATACGAAAAGCAAAGACCAGCTCGAAAAAATAATAGAACAAATTCGCTCTGTTGAGTTTGAGCCGCAAAAGCAAGCCCCGGACCTTGTTATTGTCCCGGAAAAAGCTCCGGTGATCGAACCTAACGATACTGTACCCGAAGTGCCGGTGCAACAGGAAACAGCAAAACAAGAGGCCAAACCCAAGCCGCCGAACGAGCCGATAACCGAAGAGACATTACAAATGCTCAGAAATCTGGCGAAAGAGCCGGAGAAGCTTGCCAATCCTCTTGAGCTTGGAGAGATTTTGTATGTTAGCGGAAATGTAAAAGAAGCTGCGACGTTTTACTCTGAAGCGCTCAGGCGTAAAGATCCTAATGACGCCGGTGCGTTCTGGGACAGGGCATGGATATTGTTTCAGATAGGCAACTGCCTACGAACCGATGATATGCCGGCCGCTGCGAAGATGTATCAACAGCTTCTTACGGAATATCCGAATTCGCCATGGGCGGATGTGGCAACCGCCCGGAATAATTTAATCGCATGGTATCTGAAAGACGAACCTCTTAAATTGGTGCTGCAGGTTAAACAAGCCGGAAGTAAACAAGACAACATTAGATGAGATAAGCATGAGCAGACAGGATGATTTTGCGAACGTATTGATAGCTGACAGCGATCCCGAGCTGGCCCGATTTCTGCTGGAGATTCTGGCCCGAAAGGGAATCCGCGGACATCTCGTAAGCAGCAAAGAGAAGGCGATTGACTTTATCAGCAGGGGCAGTTGTGATTTTGTCTTTACTGGCGAGGCGATAAGCTCCATGACGGAGAAGTCCGGGCGGAAACAGGATGGTTTCGAGCTACTTGATAATGTCAGGGAAAATTGGCCTGAGCTGCCGGTTGTTATGATCGCACAGGCCCGGGATGTAGAATCGCATAATCAATGGCAGACTATAAGGACTGTGGTGAAAGCCGTTCGCCGGGGCTGTTACGACTTTCTAACCAGGCCGCCGGACCGCGATAAAATAGAATCCTTGTTGGATACATTTCTGCCGAATCATAGCGTTTCGACAATAGCTTCGGCTCAGGAGGACACTCGCAGCCTGTACAGGATTGTAGGCAGAAGCGCAAACCTCATTCAAATCGTCGAGCTTGCCAAGAAAATCGCCCCTACTTCGGCACCGGTTTTAATAAGCGGTGAGAGCGGGACGGGCAAAGAGCTGATTGCCTATCTGGTTCATCATAGAAGCAAAAGGGCGCAGGGCTCATATATCAAAATCAATTGTGCGGCGTTAAGTGATTCGCTTCTTGAAAGCGAGCTTTTCGGTCATGAGAAAGGAGCTTTCACCGGGGCATGCGCTCAGCGCAAAGGCCGATTCGAAATGGCACATGGCGGAACTTTGCTTCTGGACGAAATTACGGAAACGCCGATAAAGTTTCAGGCCAAGTTGCTGCGGGTTCTTGAACAGCAGGACTTCGAGCGTGTCGGCGGAAATGAAAGTGTCAGGGTCGATGTTCGAATCATAAGTACGACGAATAAAAATCTGCTGGATGAAGTCAGGCAGGGCAGGTTCCGGGAGGACCTCTATTACCGGTTAAGCGGGGCAAGACTGGTTATTTGCCCCCTGAGAGAACGCAGGGAAGACTTGTCTGACCTGGTGTGGTATTTCGTCAACCTTTATGCCCACGAGGCTCAGCGTTATATTACGGAGCTCGATCCTGCGATGATGGATATTTTTGCGAGATATCACTGGCCGGGTAATGTCCGACAATTGCGCAATGTCGTACGAATGTCTCTGACTTTGGGAGCGGGCCCCGTATTGTCGTTGGCGGATGTCTCCTGGCTGTTCGATGAATTACAACCGCTGACACAGCAGGATTACGCCGATTATGAATTATCCAGTGATAAATATATAAATGGCGACTTCGGGCTTGGAGGGGTGCCGCTTGAGCACCTGGAACGGCGGGCGATTATGGATACGTTGCGCCAGACCGGCGGCAACCAGACCAAGGCGGCAAAGGTATTGGGTATCAGTGACCGAACACTGAGGGACAGAATCCACCGATACAGGCAAGAGGGCTCTCTGCAACCGGTGTGATTGTAATTTTATGTGATTAATAATTGAGGCATAATATGGCAGATGCTGAGGATAAAAAAGAGCAGGAAGCGCAGGTAGTGCAGGAAGGGCAGGAAAAGCAAAAAAATCCGGAAGCCGAAAAGAGCGGTATAAAGTCCTTAATCGCTCGATTTCTGCCGTGGATAATCATGGTTGTTGTGGTGCTGGTTTGTGCCGGCGCCGGTTTCAGCGTCGGTCGGTTATTCGCAGGCCCCGGTACACCCCAGGCGGATGTGTCCGGCTCAGAGGCCGATGCACAAAGCCAGACTCATAATCTCAAGACGGATAATGATTCGGCGGATGACTTCGGTAATGTCTGGTATTATGATTTGGACCCCGTTGTTGCGAACCTGAATGAGCCTGCTGTAACACGCTATGTCCGGGCTTCTTTAACACTTGAGATGAGTGCCGATGTGGATGTAAAGAAAGGCACCGCCTTACTTGAAATGAAAAAACCTATCCTTATCAACTGGCTTACCGTATATCTTTCAAGTCTGAGCCTTGAGGATATCAGAGGTGATAAAAATCTGAGAAGTATTCAGTCACATATACGCGATGCCTTTAACGAAAAGCTTTTTCCTGATTCGAAGTCTCAAATCAAGCAGGTCCTGATTAAGGAATTCCCCGTACAATGAGCGAAGGTGTAGTGAACAGTATGAGCAGAGAAAAGATACGGCAGCTTCTGATGGCGGTCGGTTCCGAACCGGCGGAAGATACAACACAAACAGAAGCAACAGAGTATAATTGGCACGAGCCTCATTACTTCAATAGCGGACAGCTTGTAAAGCTCAAATCTTTCACAGAAGCAGCGGCCGGAGCAATGGCTCAAAAATATTCCAGGTTTTGTCGCTGCGAATTTAATGTGACGGTTGCTTCGACCGGCCAGCATTACGTGCATGAATTTCTTGGTACGCTCACGGAAAGCAAACAAAAGGATTATTATATACTATTCGGTGCCGGTCAGGAGCAAATGTGTGGACTTGTTGGTATACCCGAACAGGCGGCACACAACTGGGCAAAACAGTTACTCGGCGATTCCGAATCCGAAAAGGAGCCGGGCGGAGACTTGACCCAACTGGAAGAATCTCTTTTGTTGGACCTGGTATCGGCACTCGTTGAAGCGTTCTCCAGCCTTGATAAATCATTAGATTTGCATTCGGCGAAAAGCATTGCCAGGGGGCAATGCCCCCTCGAAATGGAAGGTACTGAAGAGCTCTGCAAAATCTCCTTCGATGTAAAGAAAGCCGACTCACAGAAGAGTTCTGAAATTTACTTTTTAATACTTTGTAGAAAGCTGGCTCCTGTAGCAGGGAAAGCGGAGCAGGATTTCACTGATTTTTCTGCCGAGGACGTATCAAAAATGATTCTCGGACATTTGCATGAAATGACTGTACTGATCACGGGACAACTGGCGTCTACCGTACTTACCTTCGAGGAGATAATGGATCTTCGGGTGGATGATATACTTATGCTCGATAAGAAAATCGATCAACCCGCGGAACTGATTGTAGATGACCGGACGTTATACTACGGTTGTCCGGCGAAATCCGCCGGTAAGTACGCTGTCACGATAACAAATATGGCGGCGGAATTTGAAGATAAAGCCGCAGACAAAAATTAGAGTATAAAGAATAAATAATTGTGAGGATATAAAGATATGGCGGATGCAGCAAGTGCCGTAGAAGAAAAACAGGAACAGCAGCAGGATGGTAAAACGCAGGCGCAATCGGTAGAATTTTCTGAGGCTGTCGGGACCGAAGCTGCGACCAGTGGCGGAAGTATTAACGTCTTGCTGGCTATGAACGTTACCGTTGCCGTTGTTATTGGCCAGGCTGAATTGCCGGTTAAGCGGCTTCTAAAGCTTGGGCCGGGATCGGTATTAAAGCTCGATAAATCCATTGATGAACCGGCGGACTTATATCTCAAGGACACTAAATTTGCTACCGGGAATATAGTGGTAGTGGACGGCCGGTTTGCTGTCAGGATTAAGCAGATTATCGGCCTTGGCGATACTGCCGCCGAGGCAGACGGGGCGTAAGTTTAAGAAGGATTTTTGATGACGGGACATGAACAAACAAATTTGCAGGGACCGCCCGGCCCGCATTCTGTGGGCACGCCGCTGGCGTCTTATAGCAATATTGTCCTGGTTATCGGCCTGGTTGCGGTTCTCGCTACCCTTATAATTCCTTTGCCGACGCCTATTTTGGATGTGTTGCTGGCTTGCAGCATCTCTTTGGCCGTTGCCGTTTTGGTTGTGACCCTCTCATCGAGAGAGGCGCTTGAATTGTCAACGTTTCCTTCACTGCTTCTTTTCGTCACGTTGTTTCGACTCTCTCTTAATGTCGCCTCGACGAGATTGATTCTTTTAAATGGTAATGCCGGAAAAATCATTCAGACCTTCGGCGGTTTCGTTGCTGGAGGCAGTTTCGTGGTCGGCCTGGTCATTTTCCTGATCCTTGTCGTGATTCAGTTCATTGTAATTACGAAAGGTGCCGAGCGGATCAGTGAAGTGTCCGCCCGTTTTACTCTTGATGCGATGCCCGGCAAGCAAATGGCTATTGATGCCGACCTAAATGCCGGGACTATCACCGAGACGCAGGCCAATGAGCGCCGGGCGAAAATCGTCAAGGAAAGTGAGTTCTATGGCGCAATGGATGGTGCCAGTAAATTCATACGCGGTGATGCCAAGGCCGGGCTGATTATCACGGCGGTCAACATAATCGGCGGCATAGCCATGGGATATTCGCACGGTCTTCCGATCGCGGGCGCGGTAAGGACTTATTCTGTTCTGTCCATTGGAGATGGGCTTGTCAGCCAGATACCGTCGGTCATCATTGCGGTCAGTTCTGGATTCCTGGTCACGAAGATATCGTCGAGCTACAGCGTCGGCCAGGACCTTTCCAAGCAGTTCCTCAGAACAAGCCAGCCGCTGATTATCGCGGGAATCATCATTACGTTAATGGCATTGGTGCCGGGCCTGCCCAAAATCCCGTTTCTTGTGCTGGGTACCGGTTCGGCTTTGCTCGGCAGGGCGGTGGCTAAAGGAGAAAAGGGCCAGAAGCAGAAACGCAGTGTCTCTCCCCAGTCAAAGGCCGAGAAACAGCCGGTCGAAGAGCTGCTGGACGTTGACCGCGTGTCCGTACAGGTCGGCGTGCGATTAATCGGTATGGTGGATCCTCGTAAAGACAGCACTATTTTTGACCGCATTGGGGCATTGCGGAGAAAGTTTGCCCGCCAGTTCGGTATCATAATACCTCTGGTTCGGCTGCGCGACAATATTAATCTCGAGCCGACTGCTTATGAGATTCGAATAGCGGAGCTACCCATAGCGAAAGGGCGGTTGGAACCTGATATGTTTCTTGCTATGGATCCAGGTACCGTTCAGACCAAAGTTGACGGCATGGAAACCACAGAACCTGTTTACGAGCTGCCGGCTTTGTGGATTACGAAGGCCAATAAGGAAAAGGCCGAGTTAAACGGATATTCCGTAATTGACCCGGAGTCGGTTTTTATTACGCATTTGTCCGAAACGCTGCGAAAACACGCCGGTGATTTATTGACACGTGAGGACGTGCAGCTTCTTATAGACAGACTTCGTAAAACTCAGCCGTCGTTGGTCGGAGAAGTCATCGGCCCCGACAAAGATGTATCTGTCGGATTGCTTCAGCGGGTGCTAAAAAACCTCATAAACGATGGGATCCCGATTCGTGAATTGACTGCTATCCTTGAATCGTTGGGAGAAAACGCTCCGAAAACCAAGAATACCGCCATTCTGACAGAAATGGTTCGCAAACGCCTGAGCAGATCTATTACCGAGCAGTGCAAGAATGAGCAAGGCAAAATTATTGCTATAACATTGGATCCTGCGCTCGAGCATCAAATGTCCTCGACTCTGAAGCAGGAGGCTGATGGAATCAATCTGGCTTTATCGACCGAGATGGCCATGGATATAAGCAGGAAGACGGCACAGGCCTGGAAGTCGGTGATGGATAAAGGCCACGAAACGGTGGTATTGCTCTGTGATGCGAAGTTACGCTCACCGCTGGCTGTAATGTTGTCGCGAACGGTGCCGATGTTGCCGGTCGTGGCGTATGACGAAATTGTGCTTGGAACCGAGGTTGATCCTGTTGAAATAATATCCATTCGTCAGAACGAATCGATAGAGTCCAGAGGGCGGGAGCTTGTCGGGATTTCGAGCTGATGTGTTGTGCTTTAGATAAACTTAGATAAACACAATATGATATATGCAGAAGGAAATACCGGATAATTATGCCATTGAACGTTAGATCAATTGCAGTAAGCATTGCAGTGATATGTTTTTTCGCCTTGAGCATAATTGGGGGTGTTTGCGGCCTTTCTCCGTTTGTTTGCTGTAAGAGGGCGCTGATGGGAGCGATACTTGCATATATAGCCGGAGGATGGGCTGTAAGAGCGATAAATGCTATTTTAGTCGATGCGATGATAACAAACCATGTGAATCAGCAGGATAATTCCGATGTTGGAACTGATCCCAGGATGAGATTTAAGGGAAAGGGCAGTGGCGGTACAGACTCAAGAAATAAATGAGGACCTGCTTGCCGGCAATGGGCAAAAGCACCTGAATAATGTTGCCCTGCGCGCATACTCTAACGTTAAAGATTCTGACCGCGGTGAAATTGAGAACGAGCAGATAGCTGAGCTTCTACCTATGGTTTACAAGATAGCCAGGCGGGTAGTGATATACTTGAAGCCCCCGTTGTCATTCGAGGATATGGTCTCGGCTGGGACCGTCGGGCTCGTTAAGGCAGCCCGCGATTTCGACCCTTCTCACCAGGCCGAATTCAAAACCTACGCCTATATCAGGATCAAAGGTGCTATTCTCGATGAGCTGAGAGGCTGGTCATTCATGCCGGAGAACCTCAGAAAGCGGATTAGCACCGCCCAGCAGATCAGCAGGAAAATCACAGAGCAGACGGGAACGGCCCCAACCGATGCCGAACTGGCCGCAAAGCTCGGTATAACTGTTGAGGAACTTTATGAAACGTTCGAAAACGCACGGGCGCAGCATTTTATTTCGCTCGATAGTTTTGGTGAGGATTCACCCGCACTTGGTAATCTTTTGACATCGTCACGTCCGGCTGCTCCTGAAGAAATGATCGAACGAGAAGAGCTTATTGACAAGTTGACTGAGGCGATACGGCAGTTGTCTCAAAAAAACCGGCAGGTAATTCTACTTTATTACAATCAACAACTGACAATGAAACAAATCGCTGAAATCCTGGAAATTACCGAGTCGCGCGTCAGCCAGTTGCACGCAAGCGCTTTGTTTAATTTGTCGGTTAAATTAAGGCGGTGGAAGGATGACAGATTATGATTCCAATATGATAAAGCCCGTTGATAGTTTGCAGAATATATCGGGCTTGACTCCGGTAAAGCACCAAGAAAACAGAAAATCCCGGCAGCAATTAGAACAGGAAAATAAT
>JAFGPJ010000085.1 GCA_016936275.1 Sedimentisphaerales bacterium | reverse complement strand
TTACGATCTGAGGATTCTGGCGTACTCTTTTGACAACTGGTTTCAGTCAGACAGGGCCAAGAGTAATATCCGTGCCGTTATGAGCAATATTAACGTGGACCATTTAACGGTAATGCCAAGTTTTGAAAGTATAAAAAAGATCGTTCTGGCTTCCATGTCCAAGGATATGTACTCAGCCAAGGCGATGGCAAGGGCGTCCAGTATATGCACGAGCTGTATTTCACTAATAAGATTTATCGGGTTCAGACTTGCTATCGAGCAGGAGATTCCATTTCTGATATTCGGGATGTCACCGGGTCAGGCGCCAATGGCTACGGCAGTGGTTAAGACAAATCCCCAGATGATAAGAACGATGCAGGAGACGCTGCTTCGTCCTCTGTTCGATAGATTGGGCGATATCATAAAACCTTTCTTTCTGGAACAAAGGCACTTTGACAAGGTAGATAATTTTCCGTACAGCATAAATCCGCTGGCGTTCGTAGATTACGATGAGGATGTGATTTATGAGACTGTTGGTAAATATGGATGGAAAAAACCCGACGATACAGATGCTAACTCTACCAACTGTCTGTTGAATGCTCTTGCTAACCAGGTCCACATGGACCAGGTCGGCGTTAATCCGTATGCTTATGAGATAGCCGAACTG
This sequence comes from Sedimentisphaerales bacterium, assembly GCA_016936275.1. Lineage (GTDB taxonomy): Bacteria > Planctomycetota > Phycisphaerae > Sedimentisphaerales > Anaerobacaceae > JAFGPJ01. The sequence continues at coordinate 3,094 of JAFGPJ010000085.1, read as the reverse complement.
GTTCGTGCCGGATGCATGGCGAGAGAGCAGGGATTAGCAAGGCTGGCGGAACCTTTCCCTGCCGGGCAAATTGCGGCGGTCAAGAAACAGCTCGGAATCAGTTGATTCATTACATGAAAGTCAGATCACTTCAGGTTTTCATAATAATAGCGGCCTTTTTGGCTGTTGGGATTTTTACAATGGCCGTAACAAGAATAAAAACGAGGACAGACTCTAATAAAATAACGCTGCCGTTAATAGATGATGTACAGGCAGAACATTGGGCAAAACTTGCCCAGAAGAAGATTTTCTTCGGGCATCAATCTGTCGGGTACAACATTATTGACGGGATCACAGATATAGTAAATGAGCGGGATTATATAAAACTTAACATTGTTGAGGCTCGTGAGCCTGCCGCTTTTGACCGACCTGTTTTTGCTCATTCCCAGGTAGGTATGAACACAGAGCCTTTCTCTAAGATCGAACGCTTTGTGGAAATAATGGATGCCGGCGTCGGGGGCAAGGTCGATATTGCGTTTTTCAAGTTTTGCTATGTTGATATTATGCGGGATTCGGATCCGCGGGAAATCTTCGATGGTTATAGTGCTGCGATGGAAGAATTGACGAAGCGGTATCCCAATACGAAGTTTCTACACGTAACTGTCCCGATACGTTCGGTGCCTAAGGGGGCAAAGAGACGTCTGAAACAGACAGTTAAGCTGTTAATTGGCAGGCCGGGCTTCGTTGAAGATAACATGATGCGCCTGAATTATAACGATTTGCTCAATAATGCTAATTCGAAAACAGGGCTTTTTTTTGACCTTGCTCATGTAGAAACTGTCAATTCGAGCGGATTCAGATGTTATGCTCGAAAAGGAGCGGAGAAAGTTTCTGCCCTGGCGCCTGAATATACCGAAGATGGGGGACACCTTAATAATCTCGGCAGAAAAAAAGTGGCTGAGCAATTGCTGATTATCCTTGCTGAAATAGCAAGCCGTTCTTAGATGTTGATTTCGTATGTTTTTATAGTTGAATTTTGGAAGAAGTAAATTGAGTTCGATTGTTGAAAACCAAACTGTTAAAGCGATGTTTCAATCGATAGCCGGAACTAAGACAGAGGTTGTTTCCCGACAGCCCCGGATAGCCAATATAGAACGACTGCGTATTTTATCTGCGTTCGGTGTTGCTTCCTTTCACACTCATGATTGGTTTCCGCGGAGCATTGGCGTGGCAGGTTTTATTATTCTGTTGCTCAGTTATTGCGCCTTTGTTGTAAACAAACCTGAGCCATACTGCATCGCCAAAGTGGCAAGACGAAAGGCGGAACGTCTTATTAAGCCATGGCTGTTTTGGTCAGTCATATACGGCATGCTCGGGTTAGTAAAGGTGGTACATGAGAACATATCGTTTTCAGAGGTTTTTTCTCCGACAATGCTCTTGACCGGAACTCGGATACATTTATGGTTTTTGCCTTTTGCTTTCGTTGCCGCGTTAGTTCTTGCTTGGATACATCGAAAGATAGTGGGTATTCGTGATTCATATACGATTATAACTTCAATCTCAATCGGGGCTTTATGTGTATTTGGATGTTCAATTATCCAGTCACACCTTTGTCCTCCGACACCACTGGCTCAATGGATTCTGGGATTACCGGCAATACCTCTTGGTTTTGCCATTGGCAGGATCAAGATTTTGCAGAAGACCGAAGACAGAAAAAAGTATTTCGTGTTTGTAATTCTTTCAGCTTTGGCGGCATGTTTAGGATGTATATTATTTGACCGGTTATGCCATGGCGTATGGTTGAATTACAGCAGCAAATTTGCGGTTCGATACTTTGTTTCTTTGGTAATATTCTGTGCCGCGTTGCATTGGCGGGGCAAGTTGGATCCGATTTCGGCGAGTTTAGCATCGTTATCATACGGCATTTATCTTGTTCATCCCCTAGTACTGGTTCCTTTTTATCAATTTAGCATAGCTATACAGCATCCATTGTTGTTGCTGTTTTTAGTATTGTTTGTTTCGTCGCTGATAACGTTTATCCTTAAGAAAACGCCGTTGAAACAGTTTGTTTGATTTCGACATGGCCAACAGTATCGAAATGCGAAGAGTAAAAGCTATTATCCTTGTCGGTAATCGTGATTTCGGTCGGTGTCCGCTTGCGTCACGTTTGCCCACGGCATTATGGCCTGTATTGGGAAAATCCGTGCTGGAACGCCTGTTGAAGCATTTGGCTGATCAGGGCATAAAAAAGGCGGTGATATGCTGCGGTGATGCAAGTTCATTGCTGGACAAAAGGGATCTTACTGATGATCGCTTGGAGTTGGGTTTTGTTGATGAAACGTTACCGGTGGGTACCGCGGGGTGTATTCGTGATGCTGTTGGCGATGGAACCGAAGAATTACTTATGGTCTTTCCGGCAAGCATAGTGTGCCCTCCGAAAATCGACTTGCTGATAAAAGCTCATTGTGATGGTCAGTCTGATTTGACTGTTATGTTAAATCCATATTCTCATAGCAATACGGATATGGATGAGGCATCAGGAATTTATGTTTGCAATCCGGAGATACTGGAACACATCCCGAATGCGGGTTATTTTGATATCAAAGAAGGCCTGATTCCTAAAATGCTCCGTGCGGGAAAAACAGTTCATGCCGCAAGATTGCCATATCATGCCGGGAATTTTCGGAACCAGCAGGAATACTTATGTGCCATTTCCAGTTGTCTTGAAAATGCTTCCACAATGAATGTGAATTTTGAGCCTCTTAATCGTTACGATTCCGGAGAGGTGTGGGTGGGAGAAAATGCAGATGTTGATCCTGAAGCAAGGATTAATGGGCCGGTTGTTATCATGGACGGAGCAAAAATATCCAGCGGAGCGATTGTTCTCGGACCGGCCATCCTTGGAGAAAATACCACTGTTGGTAGAAAAAGTGTCGTAATCAATAGTGTGCTGTGGGATAATGCAAAAGTAGGCTCAAATTGTAATATCCGCAGAAGTGTGGTCGATTATCATGGAGTGGTTCGAGATAATACCGTAGCACAAAAGAAAATTCTAACATTCCTTGCTTTGGGCTGTGTTTTTGTCGCATTTCTTTGGTCTTATTGGCCCGGCCTT
>JAFGPJ010000456.1 GCA_016936275.1 Sedimentisphaerales bacterium | reverse complement strand
GCAATCGTTGACCACATTATGGCAAAGCAGGATGTGGAAATCTTAGCTAAAAATCTCCAGGACTGGCGGGGCGGGAAAAACAAGGGGAAAAATGATTGACCAATCTCTCACTTTTCATCTTTGAGACCTTCGCCTTAATTTGAATCATTGCTGTGGACAGAGACGGGGGAAGAAAAATATTTTCCTTATACTAAAAGCTTAGCGGTTAGCGTCTCGATTGACAGAGGGTAGGTTGTAGACGCGAAGTTTAAGTTGTTCATGCTGAGGTAAGTACGCATGCGTTCTGCGCGTGCCGAATTGAAAGGGGCAAAGAATGGATAACCGGAAAATACAAACAAAAATAGACAGGTGTGCTGTCGCGCCACTATTCGTTTTTTCTTGCCTGTTAACCTGTGGATGTGAGCGCAAAGTATCTTCGACGCAAGAGATATCTTCCCCCGATTACGATGCGCAAAAAGAAATGATCGAGCACGTCATCGGAACGAAACTGCCGGATTCTGTCAGAAATTGCAAATATCATTCCAGGAGCTATGGGATGGGACGTGGAACCGGCTGGGGTTACTTTGAAATCTCTGGGAGGGACTTGTCGAACCTGTTGAACGAATCTGATAATTTGCCCGATGCAACTGAACTCGGACAACATCCCGGCATCAGATTTAACATAGAAAAATACCTGGAACGAACGGGTGAAAACATAGCTTGGTGGAAGCCTTTGACTCTGCGGAATCGTCGATACGCCCAGAAGATCATAGGGGGTGAGAAGGTCACACAGAGTTTTGAACTTAGCATGCTTCCGGTGATGGACATTTGTGTCGGCGAGATACAGAATGATTTGATGGGCATTTACCTCGTCTATCATTGCGACTAATAAAGAATATGGTCAGCAAGTTGGGTGAGCCTTGGCCCACCTATCGATAACTAAGGATTTTAATCAGCCGAAATTGTAATATTTTTTTACCGGTTCGGTGACTTGCCAGGTGCACTTGAGGTCTTCGGGGAAGACCACTAAGTCGCCGGGGCCAAAACTGACCGAATTGCTGCCGTCCGTTACCGTTACCTTGCCCTCTATCAAGAGGCAGGTTTCCTTTTCTGTGTATTCCCAGTCGAAGGTGCTGGCTTCGCATTGCCATGTGGGCCAGGCCTTGCAGACGGCGGATTCCTCGTCCGATGGCTTTTTGACAATTACATCTTTTACTGTAGGCATATTTTTTTGCTCCTTTGACTATTTTCGTTTCATGCTGTATTATTACAATAATAAATAATAAACAGGAGGTAGTAAACAATAAATGTTAGCGAGACTGCATAGTGTGACGCTTGACGGCATCGATGGGGTGATTTGCGAGGTCGAAGTGGACGTCGGCCGGGGCGGGTTTGAAAAGTCCATTATCGTCGGCCTGCCGGATGCCGCCGTCAAAGAAAGCACCGAGCGGGTAAGAAGCGCAATTGTCAATAGCGGCTACAAGCACCCGAAAACCGCATCCTTGATAAATCTTGCTCCTGCGGATGTGAAAAAGGCCGGCCCGGCGTTCGATTTGCCGATTGCGCTGGGCATGCTCATCGGCCAGAATGTTTTGGCCAGCTCTATCCTGAGTGAGACGATTATCGTCGGCGAATTGGCCTTAGACGGCAGGGTCAGGCCGGTCAATGGCGTCTTGAGTATGGCAATGAGCGCGGCGGCGGCGGGATTTAGCCGGATGCTTGTGCCTCTTGATAACGCACAAGAGGCCGCGGTCGTTCAGGACATCGAGGTCTTTGGTATCGGTTCGCTTGCCCAGGCGGTCGGATTCCTTTCCGGGCAGTTGCCGTTAGAGACGACCAATGTCGATATCGAGGAGCTTTTTAACGTCTCGGCAAACTATGACGTTGATTTTGCTGATGTGAAGGGCCAGGAAAGCGTAAAGCGCGCGCTTACTATTGCCGCTGCTGGTGGGCACAATATAATGATGATAGGTCCGCCCGGAGCGGGAAAGACTATGCTCTCGCAAAGATTAGCAACGATTCTGCCTCCCCTTAGCCTGGAACAATCGCTTGAGACAACTCGTGTGTACTCCTCGGTCGGGTTACTGGGCAATAACAAGGCGCTAATGGCGACCCGTCCGGTGCGGATGCCGCACCACTCGGCCAGCGGCCCGGCTCTGGTCGGCGGCGGACCGACACCCCGACCGGGCGAATTGTCATTGGCTCATTTCGGAATACTGTTTCTGGATGAATTTGTCGAATTCCCGCGACACGTTTTAGAAATGATTCGCCAGCCGTTGGAGGATGGCTTCGTCATCGTCTCACGTGCGAAAAAGACGGTCAAGTTTCCGGCTCAATTCATGCTGGTTGCAGCGATGAATCCGTGCCCCTGCGGTTATTTCGGCAGCGATGCCAGACAATGCAAATGCACACCGGGACAGATCAGGCGATATCTGTCGAAAGTATCGGGCCCCTTGGTGGACAGAATCGATATACACATTGACGTGCCGGCGATAGGTTTCCGGAAGCTGCGCTCGAAATCAGGCCAGCTCGACTCGGCTGCCATGCGGGCCGACGTTGTCCGGGCTATGGGTGTCCAGGCTGAGCGTTTCGGCGACGGCAGGATTTGCACGAACGCAAGAATGAGTCATAAACAGGTCGAGAAGTTCTGCCAGCTCGATACGCCGAGCGAAATGCTCCTGAAACAGGCGATGCAGGAGTTCGGCCTCAGCGCCCGAGCCCACGACAAAATCTGCAAGCTCGCTCGCACCATCGCCGACCTTGCCGGGGCTCGCGATATCGCTGCAGAGCACATCGGAGAAGCCATCAGCTACCGCAAGCTGGACAGAAAACTCTGAGCTCCGGTTTTTCCTTTAAAAAGTTACTATTCTTTTATGTGCCAATC
>JAFGPJ010000084.1 GCA_016936275.1 Sedimentisphaerales bacterium | reverse complement strand
CTGGTCCGGAGTCGAAACTAATTGGTCAATTACGAATTCAACATCCGACAGCTCATTTTTAAGCTTCGCAAATTCGGATTCATAAAATTCGATCTCTTTTTTGAAATCCATTCTTGGCTCGGGCCACAAGCCGTGCGATGTGCCCATGTAAATTCTGGCGACTTTAACTTTTGTTCCCCGACAGCCCGGACTGATGAGTTTCGAGCCTCTTGAACCGGCGCCGAACAGTAGGCTCGAACCGTTGAGACAAAGGGCGCTTCCGGCCACTGACAATTGAACGAATTCTCTCCTACTTAGTTTATTGCTCATCTTAATCTCCTTTTTGCATTTCGTTAACCTTTTCGCCGGATAGGAGCATCCAAACCTGCGACTCACTGCCGGCTAAATATCCACATCAGTAAGGTTGGCAAATTTTACCATGAGTGTTTTTATCTGTCCAGAATTGAATTTGATGACGACGACGCTGTTTTCGCCCATGTCGGTGAACTGCTTGATTCTGCCGAGACCAAATTTGTTGTGTCGGACTAACTGGCCGGTCTTGAAACGCGGCATAATTTGGCTTGTGTCATAATCATCATGGTCATCAATATCAAAGTTGTCATCCTGGGCATGTTCGGTGAAGTTTGTGCCAAGTTCGAAAAGGAACTGGGATGGAATGGTTCGCAGGAATTGGCCTCGCACAGTTCGATAGCGAGCGTAACTAATGTTGAGTCCCGATTTAGCACGGGTAATGCCGACAAAAAATAGCCTGCGTTCCTCCTCTAACTGTTCATCATCCTCGCCTGTATTGCTCCGTTCGTGCGGTAGCAAACCGCCTTCGACGCCGGTGATAAAGACGTGCTCGAATTCGAGCCCCTTTGCAGCATGCAATGTCATCAGAGCAACACGGTCGCTGGCGGCATCGTAGGCATCGGTATCGCTGAAGAGCGATATTTGCTGGAGATAATCAAGGAGTGAAGGCTCCTCGACCTGCTTATCATACTCGGCGGCACTGTTTATCAGCTCGTTGATGTTTTCCATCGCATTCAGGCCGTTAGGGCCGCCTGCGGCAAGAGAATCAGCCAGGCCGGATTCGCTAAAGATTCGATCTGCAAGCGGTGCTACTTCACCAGAGACATCTTTCTTGAATTGTTCGAGCATGTTTACAAAGACGGAGAGCTTGGCTTTGGCTGCTTTGGAAAGAGACTCGATATCATCGGATTTCTTCAGTGCCTCGAAAAAGCTGATATTGTGCTGGACGGCATAAGCAGCGACTCTGTCGCTTGTTACTTTTCCTATGCCGCGGGCGGGCGTGTTTATGATACGCATAATTGCGATTTCATCGCTGGGATTGACGAGGACTTTTAAATATGCGAGCAGGTCGCGGATTTCTTTTCTTCTGTAGAATTCCACGCCCCGAACAATCTGGTATGGTATTTTATTTCGGACAAATGCTTCTTCGAGCGCGCGGCTCTGCGCATTGACGCGATAGAACACTGCGATGTCATTCAATGCTGTACCTTTGCAGGCAAGCTCATTTATCTGTCGAGCTACCGCATGGGCCTCGGCATTCTCATCTTCGAGTCCCTCAACACGAATACCCTGGCCTTCGGATTTTGTCGGGATGAGTTTTTTGATTTTTCTGTTACGGTTAAACGCAATCAAATGATCCGCTGTGGCAAGAATATTAGCAGTGCTGCGAAAATTTTCTTCGAGTTTTACGACAGCAGCATCAGGCCAGTCGCTTTCGAAAGCCAGTATGTTGCGGATGTCAGCGCCGCGCCAGCGGTAGATGGACTGGTCCGGATCGCCGGTTGCACAAATGTTGTTATGGCTCGAAGCAAGGGCTTTGGCGATTGAATACTGGGCGTGGTTTGTGTCTTGGTATTCGTCGATGAGCAGAAACTTGAATCGCTCACCAAGCTCGCGGCAAACATCCGGGCAATCCCGGAGCAAAAAGGCCGTCTTCATCAGTAAATCGTCAAAATCGAGCCCGTTCAGTTCGCTGAGGATGTTCTGATAACTCAGATATACTTCTGCCAATTTGGCAGAAAAAAAGTCATAAGCATCAGTCTTGAACGATTCGGCGTCAATCAGCTTGTTTTTCAGCGTGGAAATCGCATCGAGCATCCGGGCAGGCGAGAAATTCGTGGTATCCAGATTGCACTCTTTGACCGCCTGCTTGATACATCTGGCCTGGTCAGAATCATCATAAATGCTGAAATTCGGATGGATGCCGGCAATATCTGCATATTGTCTTAGGATTCTGACGCATAAGGAATGAAACGTGCTGATATGCGCTCCGGCTGAGGCTCCAAGAGCAAACGCCCTCTGCCGCATCTCCTCGGCAGCCTTATTCGTGAAGGTGATTGCACAGATATTATACGGCCGAACTCCCGATTCTACTAGTGCTGCAATTCGATATGTTATTACGCGGGTTTTACCGCTGCCCGGACCGGCAAGAACAAGCAAGGGGCCATCAATATGAAAGACAGCTTTTCGTTGCGAAGTCGTTAGTTGTTGTGAGAATATATTCTGCATCCATCAAAAGACTCATGTCTGTGAAGCTCGCTGCTTACAAGCTTTTAATCAATTCCTGTTCCTGCAGTCTGACCTTATCTCTTTGCTTCTCTATCTCTTCTTTCCACGGCTTTAATATTTCGGCAAGCCCGGGCCGTTCGATTTCTATTCGCGCCAGCAAACTCAACCTCAAATTAGGCTCGAATTGCCAGTCATCCAGGAAATCACGAAGTGCCAGATATTGTAACGTTGTAAAGGGAGGCAGGTCAATCCTGTTTTCATCCAGATATTTATTCTGGTAATAATCGCATATCTCTTTTGCCAGTTTTTCTCTGCCGGCCGAAGTCTCATCGTCGCCAATTGCATACAAAAAGAAACTTTCCCGAAGGAGTAGAACAACCTGTTCTGTCGCATCGTTGATACCTAACGACTCTAATTCCTCAAAGAAACGCTTCTGTGCAAATTCCGTCAACGAGACTTTGAATTCGGGCAAGTCGTAAAGTTTTCTTAATTCATTATATATTTGCTGTGCTTTGTTCCTGTGACCTGATTGATAGAAGGAAAGCACGGCATTCTTCAGCATGTTGCGATGGCCGTTTTGGAGGGATTGGAGAGAACTGTCGTTTTTGTATTTTTCGAGAATCGATAAAAAAGAATTATTGTATGAGTCGAACATCCTCAAATCCGGCCGTAAAAATACTTCTTTGTATATCTGTGCCTGAGTTTCATGTGAACCTTCCACCGGTACATGAAACTGCATATCACGAATAAGCAGCTTGCCGTAACGAAACAAATTCTGCAGACTGTGGCCTACGATACGATCTGCGTTGGTTTCGCTTATATCGATCTCGCCGGATTCTTTATGGGCGGCCACCTGCAAACCCCTGACGGCCCAGTAGATTGCATGACTATCCGGGTGCCGCCAATCCAAAGGTAAATGCGTATTCGGATCGGTGAAGTCTATCGGGCCATAAGTCCTGTTGAGGTTATTCATTAAAGCGGGATCGAGCTTCCATACTTTATGTAACTGCCAGGCTTTGGCGAAAAGATCGAACTTCTTCAGGGCATCCGAGCCTCTGTAATCATCTATAGCTTCCCCCGCAGCAGCATTAAATCTGCCGGAATTTTGACGCAGTGACAGGTAATTGCTTACGAATTCATCGTCATCAGCAAAAGTGTTATCTGCTGATTTTAGGGCTTTGACGAGCGCTGCTATGTTCGGATCCGAGACAATCTCTTCCCAGCTTTCCGGTTCTTTAGCAAGAGCTTCAAAATATTGATTGTCCTGTGGGCTAAGCTGGTTGTCCTCGGAGCGAAGCAGCGGTTCCATGGCCATGGCTAACTGGAGCTTGTAATATTTATGCGCATCGTCCGAGACTCCCCCAATTTTGTGCTGGAAGATCCGGGCCAGCTCGCGATAAAGCGTTATATTGGTTAATTTGTATTTATCGATGGCCTCGTCGCGAAGCAGCTCGTAGCCGTTTCTG
>JAFGPJ010000083.1 GCA_016936275.1 Sedimentisphaerales bacterium | reverse complement strand
GTAGTGTCCGGACAGGATTGAGTTCTTTGGGAAGTTAGGGTGGCAGCTTCGTTGTTGATTATGCAGCTTAGCGTATCAACAAGATCACCTCGATTTCTGATTAGATGAACATCATCAGCCGTAGCACTCAATTCGCCGATTTGTACAGTCGGCAAGCATCCGGAGACAACGATGACAGCGTTTGGGCTTTGCTTTCGGATTTTTCGAATGCATTGCCGGCTCTTGGCCGAAGCTGTATGAGTTACGCAGCACGAATTGATAACGACCAGGTCGGGCTTTTTAGACGGCTCGACTTTCCGGAGCCCGAAATTTTCGAGTAACTCTCGAATTTGCTGGCTTTCATATTGGTTAACTTTGCAGCCAAGAGTATTTATGGTAAAAGTCTTCATGATATGATATAATGTATATTTATTTGAATGGATTTACAAGGGTATTTGAAAACTATGCGAGAGGAACATTATGGCTGCGGAAACCGGCACAGTCTGGGCAATCGACATAGGTAATAGTTCGCTTAAGGCATTGTACCTAAGCACGGAACGTGGGGTTGTAGAAGTAATCGGCTTCGATAATATCAGGCACGGCAAAATTCTCAGCGGCACTAACGTCACCGACGCTGAGAAGGAAGAGCTGATTGCATTAAGTTTGCGCAAGTTTGTCAATAAATACGACCTGAGCATGGACGAAATAGCAGTCTCGGTACCGAGCCAGAACAGTTTTGCCCGGTTCGTGAACTTGCCGCCCGTCGAGCCGAAGCGCATACCGGAAATGGTGAAGTTCGAAGCGGTTCAGCAAATCCCGTTCGGTATCAACGACGTCCAATGGGACTGGCAGTTGATGACCGAGCCTGACAGCCCGGAAATCAAGGTCGGCATTTTCGCGATCAAGAATGAAGTTGTCAACTCGGCGCTGGAGCACTTCAACAGGGAAGATGTACAGGTCAGCTACGTGCAAATGGCACCGATGGCCCTCTACAACTACCTGCTGAACGACCGTCCCGACCTGGTGACATCCGACAGCCAGGCAACCGTCGTTCTCAACATCGGGGCGGAAAATACCGACTTGGTCGTTTGCACGAAATCATCCGTCTGGCAAAGATGTATCCTGATCGGAGGCAATGCGTTTACCAAGGCCATAGCAGACACATTCAGGCTGGATTTTGAAAAGGCAGAAAAGCTAAAACGCACAGCCCCGGTAAGCAAATATGCCCGGCAGATACTCCAGGCGATGAGACCCGTTTTTACGGATCTGGCATCCGAAGTCCAGCGATCGCTTGGCTTTTACAACAGCTCCAATCCAAATACGAAAATAGTCAGGATCATTGCCCTCGGAGGCGGAACCAAGCTGCGCGGAATTCTAAAATATTTACATCAGACGCTGCAGATACCTGTTGAGAGACCGGATTCGTTCAGAAGACTCGGGATGGGGCCCGGAGTTTCGCCGGCGAAGTTCCACGAAAATGTCAGCGACTTCGGCATCGTTTACGGTCTTGCCCTGCAGGGCCTGGGTCTGGCCAGGATCGAGAGCAATCTGCTGCCCCGTAATGTTGCCCGGTCGATGGCCTGGGCAAGCAAGGGCAGGTACTTTATCGCCGCAGCGTGCATACTGCTTGCCGTCTCACTTCTGTGCTTTGCGCGAACGGGCCTTGACAGAATGAATTACGACAAGAACAGTCAGGTCCGGCAAAAAATAACAATGACTCTGAATAAAGTAAGTGATGCCAAGCAGCAGTATGATGATGAAAAAAAGAAAGGCACCGAACTCGAAGCGAAGATCGAAAAGGAATTCAAACCTTTTGAATACCGCGAAATTATTCCCCTTTTATACGAGACCATCATCTCAAACCTGCCAAACGCGCATAATAATCCGAGACAAGCCGAGCTGCATAAGGCGTTTGCCAAGGGGGATGTCAAAACAATTAAGAAGATTCCCAGAGATCAGCGCGAGCAGATTTTTCTCTCTGGAATGACTATGTACTTCACAAACGACCTGGAGGGGGCGAAGTTTGGTGAAGCCGACGTCTGGAGAAGTACGAGAGGAGGCGGACCCGGAATGGATGACAGAGGAACGAGTGAATACGATTACGCCATGATGATGGAGGCTGAGATGATGGGAATGGGCAGAGGAATGGGAATGTATGAATATGGACCTATGGGATACATGGGTGGAGCCGGGACTGCAGAGAAAAAGCATTCCGGTTTCGTAGTCCAGGTCCTCTGCTATAGCCCTTACGGTCGGACAATACCTGAATTAGGTAAAATCATAGACCCTCCCAACGTCGATGACCAGCCGGATAAATGGGGCTTTGTTACACGGTTGGCGCATCTTGATGATATGGTCGAAGATGGCAATAGCCCCTTCGAGCTATTTAAAAAGGAGGACCACGAGCAGTTCAATCTGGATATAAAGGAAGTCACTATAGAGAATGATACGCCTGGGGGTATAGGCGTATGGGAAGAGCTGATAGACGAAACGGTCCAGACAGCCGGATCACCTTCGACTATTGCAAACCGTAAATGGATTTTGATTGATCCGATGACCAAAGAGACTATCAGTAAGGAGAATGTGCTTGACGAAGACGGTAAACAGATACTCTACCGCGGCAAGCCGGTTTACAAAGTAAACGACCATTGGTTTGTATTAAATGCCAAGTTTGTCTGGCGAGACGCACCGGAGCCGCCTGCACCGCCTACGCCGGCTTCTCGGTACGGAGGAATTTCGCCACAGCGACCGGCTGCGAGCACGAGTACGAGCACGAGCAAGAGTTCCAAATCTTCCCGCAGAAGTGTACCCGATATAGAATAGATATTTGATAGATATGTGAGCTGAAAATGAATATACCAAACTTTAAAGACGTCCTGCAAAAATTAAGCGTTATCAAAAACAATTTATCGCTGTTGGTGCCGATAATCATTGCTCTGGTAAGTGTGCTTTTATTCATACCCACGCAGTTGATGAGCAGCAAGCTCAAGAAGGACGTCGAACAGAAAAGCATAAATGACAGTCTCAGGAAAATTAAAAATCTGGAAACAAGCGCTGTTTCAAGACAGCAATACGAAATGGAGGCCGAGCGTCAGAAAGCACATGCGGCCGACGCCAATGAGGTGGTAAAGCTGGCCATGCAAACCACACAGCGAGAGCTGCTCAGCTATAATATTTTTCCTGCGCCTGATCCGAACGGCTTCTCCGGTTTGATCTTTCAGAAATTCGGTGAGAATTTTCGCACCGGAATCGATAATTTGATCTTGAGTGTCAACGCCCGGGACTGTCCGACAGATGCCGAAATCGAAAGAGGTCTGGAAAATTCATCGTCTTCCAGCCGGACGAGAGGCAGAGGGCTTTCGTCGATGATGTCGTCTTCGAGATATGGAGGCAACTCAGGAATGGATCTCTATGGGGGGGGAGGCTCGATGATGCTCGGCAACATTAACCGGATGATCATTGATGAAATGTGCAAGGACAGGGCAAAGACTATTTCTGTCTATATTAATCCGCTCGATATTGCCGGCTACGAATACTGGACGAATTACAAGTACGATGTTAAGCAGGAAGATGCCATCAAGGATTGCTTTTATCACCAGTTGGCATACTGGATCATCGATGATATATTCCAGACAATAGCTAAAATGAACTCAGGCTATGACACTGTTCTGACGGCGCAGGCCAAGCGGTTCATGGGTATTACTTTCACAATGGGCCTCAAGAGCGTGCGAAAAGGCGGTGGCGTGTTCAGGCCGGTCAGGGGCAGTCGCAGGACCACAACGAGTCAGAGTAAGATCGATGAAGCCGACAGGCCCCATTATGTCCGCGACATCAAGTCCGAAGGTTTGTCGGAATCATATACGGGAAGGAAATGCAACGAAGATATTCACGTCACACACTTTAATTTCAGCATCATAATAAGTACGAAGTCGGTCCTGCCGTTTATGAAAGAACTCTGCAGCGCCAAAGAGCATCAATTTCGGGGATATCCGCATGGAGCTGAGCCGCCCCAGAAGTTCAAACATAATCAGATCACGGTCCTGGAGAGTAAAATGGGTTCGATTAATCCGAACGATATGACACATAGATATTACCGGTATGGGGACGACCCTGTGGTTTCGTTGGATTTGATCTGCGAATATGTCTTCGATAAAGAAGGCTACGACGTCCTGATCCCGCAGCCGGTAAAGGATACTCTTGCCGGAAAAGATGAAGCGAAATAATTAATACTAATCTGGTTAGCAACAAAACGCTAAGTAGGACATGAGACATGATTAAGTTAAGAAATATTGGCAATTTTTTCGAAGAACATATTGAGAAGATCATCCTGGTGATTGTGGGCATTATCTGTGCCGTACTTTTGATCACACGCGTGATTTTGAGCCCTAACATGGTATCCTACGAAGACCGGAACTTCAGCCCCAGCGCAATAGATGATTTCGCGTATGAGAAGGCCCAGGATTTGAGCCGAAAGCTGAACAATCCGCCCGAACAGCTTGATCCATACAAGCCGAAAGCGGATGAATTCCTTGCCCTGCTGGACTCGTCGATCAAAAATGTCGACACGACGCTGTGGCCGGTCATACCATATGAGCCTGGAGCCGACAAAGCCGTTGCAGGTATTTACAATCTTCCTCGTATCGGTGAAGTTACCGATGTGGCAGTCGAGCATATTAGAGCGGTGGCTTATGTGCCAATTAATGAAGTGACCCCGCAAAATCCTTATGACAAAGCAGGAAACGAGCCGAACGATATCGACCTTGTAACGGTGGAAGCGAAATTTGATATCGGGCAATTATACGAAAATTTCCACGAAAGTTTTGTCGAATACGTCGAAGAACAATGGGCCGATCCATGCCTTGCAAAACCAATTTTTGCAGCCGTAAACTTACAAAGACAACAATTGAACGCCGACGGCACGTGGAGTGATTGGCAGGACGTGCCTCGAACAAAAATCGACCAGTATAAAAAACTGTTTCAAAATACAGAAGATATTCAGGAATTGCCGCCGGGTGGACTAAAGGTGCAGATGCTCCAGTTTGATAACAAGCAACTGCAGATTGAATTGCTGCAGCCCGAGGCTTATCAAATCGCATCCGCCAACGAAGAGTGGTTTCCTCCGGTTCTGTACCGCAAGTTTAAGGACCTGCAAAGAAAAGAGACGCAGGAAGAAAAGCGTCAGGCCCGGGAAGATGAAAAAGAGCAACAGAAAGAACAGGATGAGAGTAGGCGCAGGCGCGCCGACTCGAGGACAGGTATCGGAGGACGAACAACAACCCGCGGCGGTTCAGGCCTTTTATCGCCGGGCGCCGGGGGAGACCTTTATAGCGGAGGTACTAACACACGGAGCAGGGATCGGAGCAGGGATCGCCAAACTAGCACCGGGCTCTATGGTGAGAGCGGGCGAACGACCGACCGAAGGCGTTCTTCGGGAAACCGGGGGGGAACAACCGAACCGATGATGGACTCACTCCTATACGGAAACGAACGCCTCGGGGACGGCCGAGGAGGGGCACTAAGAAGGGGCCCGACGACAAATGACGTTTATTACGATTTCGACGAAGTCGCGTTTAACAGGCTGACGGATTTTTCGAAACTGAAAGAACCTATGTTATTCTGGCATCATGACGATACTGTTGAGCCGAAGCATACCTACAGATACAGAATCCGGTTAGGTGTTTTTAATCCCGTGGCCGGAACGAATCAACTAAGCGAGAAGGACATCTCACAAAAGAATAAAGTCATTTTATGGAGCGATTTTTCCGATGTCACCGAGCCGGTAGAAATCCACGGAAGGTCGTATTTCTTTGCACGAGATATACAGGAAGCCGCCAAGGCCGTCACCGTCACTGTCTGCCGGTATGTATTGGGTCATTGGTACAGCGAGAATTTTATAGTAAGCAATGGAGAAGCGATAGGGGACGTTAAAGAAGTCGAAATCAAGGATGACAAGGACAAAAATCAACGCGGTCGTGGCACAGGCGGCCGCTTAACAGGCGGCAGGGCAGACTATGCGGGAGATTACCTTGGGGCAGATCGGTACGCATCTATGACCGCGCCCAAAAAGAAAACCAATGTGCCGGAAACTGTTGATTACAATACAGGTGCCGTAATGGTAGATGCCATGTCGATAAATGACTGGTGGGGTGACAGCACCCGTCGCTCCAGGCAATATTATGATATGCTCTATAGCTTTGACGGTATCAATATCGAGCACATGCCGGTCGGAACAACGTACTGGTCAAAAGAAATGCAAAATGTATTTAACTACATCTCCAAACTGGAGAGAGAGCCGCATGAGGAATTCAAAGCCTTCGGCTCAGGCAGACGTCGAGGCGGCCTTCCCGGGCAAGGCCTTTATGATGACCTGGGTGGGGCATATGACGAAATGTATGACATGGGGATGATGATGGACGGCGGCGGCCGACGTTAATAGCCCGGATTCCCCGCGCATCCACAGATAAATACAAGCTTAAGTCGGCATAGCTAAACGCTGATTCAATTGAAGGAATTTGCCGCTTTAACTTACCGTTATTAACTATTCTATCCTTAGCCATCAGGCCGGTATCATCGATACAATCTGCGGGAGAATCCCACACAATTTTCAATCACATCTGATTTTGTAAGGCTTATTACGCATAATATCGAATAAGAAAATATTACGTATAAATTGAAAACATCCGGAATGATATTATGAATACAAAACCTGAACAGGCGGTTAATATTTTCAAAGAAGGTTCCAACTGCTCTTGGGCGGTAATTTCGGTTTAAACCGAAGAGTCAGGTTTTTCTCAACAGACGGCATTGAAGATTACCCAGGGATTCGGCGGTGGAATGGGGCGAATGGCTCAGACGTGCGGAGCGGTGCGTTTATGGTTCCCGGATTGAAATATGGAAACGCCGATATAAATGGCAAAGAGGCAAAAGGAAGAATTTACGGAATTGTCAGAGAATTTTCCTGCCGCATCGAAAGCAGTAATAGCTCTATCGTCTGCCGAGAACCGCCCGGCTGCGACATAAGTATGCTGGAAGGTGTTCTGGCCGCAAAAGAAAACTGCTTATTCACTTCTGTCTGTCCTAAAATGGTGAGTCAATCTGTTGAAATCCTTGATGAGATGATAAACGAATAGCAAAGCCCCGGTTAACCGCCAAAATTATTGCTTCCAGCGGACATTTCAAATCCGTCCTATAAAAACTAAAGATTTCAGACTGATTGTGTCGATATGCTTAACATTGTGAGGTCTTTATTAAAATAGGACAAGAAATGTTTAACGAAGAAAGGAATCGAAAATGAAACAAGGATTCGATGTAAAAGGGGCAATCTTTAGAACCATGATAGTTCTGGTAATAGCAGCAATTGGCTTTGGCCTGGCCGGATGCAGCAAGGAAATGGCTAAAGTTCAGGAAAAGCAGCTCAATTTGCAGGCTATGGTAGAGACAAATACCCGACAAATAGCTGCTTTAAGTGAACGTATCGAACAGAACCAGCAACAACTGAGTGCCGGACTTAAAAAAGTCCATAATGATATCCGAAACGTCGCTGCCAATACTGCCGCCATCAGCGAAGAGCAGGCCAGGTTGCAGGAAGCCATGCAAAATAGTAACCGGCAGACAACCAGCAAAATAGCCCTGCTCGAGCAGAGCCGGAATGAGCTGCAGGCAGGAATTGAAGAAGTGCGGGACAACACTAAGAACGTCGCCGCGGATATGGCCGCTGATATTACTAATGTCAAGGACGAGCAGGCAAGGCTGTACGAGACGGTGCAAAGCAACAGCCGACAATTTACGAACAACCTGGCTGTCATTGAGCAAAACCAGCAGCAATGGCAGGGTAAGGTGGAAGAACTTCAGCAAAATTTCCAGGAAGTGACGACCCAGGTAAGCACTCTCGGCAATGATCTATCGAAGTTGCAGGAAGTTCTTCAAAGCAACATCCGGGAATTGGCCGGTATGATAGATATGAGCAGCAGGGAACAGCTTAAATTTCAGGAAAAGATTCGAAGTGACCTGCTGGCATTTAATAATTCCATAAGTGCCGTCAAGCAAAGCCAGGAACAATTGCAAAATCAGATTGAAGTTGTGCGAAGTAGTGCTGAGATTATGAGCAGCGAGCTGCCTGCGGCTATTGAGCAATTAAGAGCGGAAATGGCGCGTAACAGATCGATGGAAACGGAGAACAATCAACCGCCCCCGGAGACGAAGAACACAGAGTAACCTGGAAGAAAACGCTGTTAACAGGTTAAAAGAATGATGTTATTATTTCGACCCTGCATCAATTTGGCATAATCGTAAGCCTGATTGGTGCGGGGTCGTTAATTTGAAATTACAAAATCAGACTGATCGGGAAAAAAATGATTTATCGCTCTTTGGCTATATTTCCTGCTGTATTTGCAATTGCGGTGATTCCTGAAACTACAGTATCTTTACCTGCTTTTCCCGGTGCCGAGGGTTTTGGCGCCCAGTCGATTGGAGGCCGGGGCGGCACGGTCATCTTCGTTACAAACCTCAATGACAATGGGCCCGGTAGTTTACGCTATGCTGCGGAAACTGACGGACCCAGAACGGTGATTTTCAGCGTATCCGGAACTGTGGCTTTGAAATCGGCAATAGTCATTACTAAACCATACATCACCATAGCGGGCCAGACCGCCCCCGGCGACGGTATCTGTTTGAAGAACCATGCTCTGGTTATCGCAGCCGACCATGTCATTGTCCGGCATATCCGGTGCCGGCCCGGAGACAATGCCAAGGCCGAGAGCGATTCTCTGTCGGTCTCATCAGGTCGTGACATAATTGTCGATCATTGCTCGGCGAGCTGGTCCGTGGATGAAACGCTGTCGGCCTCCTCGAGCGGACGGCTCGGCAATGTCACCGTCCAGTGGTGTATCATTTCTGAAAGCCTGCACAATTCGATTCATCACAAGGGCCCGCACGGCTACGGCTCGCTCGTACGCGGAAGTTTCGGCAACGGGTACACCTACCATCATAATCTCTTCGCCCATCATCATGCCCGGCTGCCCCGTCCCGGCAATTACATCGATCGCAGCAGGGACCCGGAAGGCTTTGTATTCGATTTCAGAAACAACGTGATTTACAACTGGGCGGGCCTTGCCGCGGGCTATAACGCAGACGGCTCAAACGGCACGAACAGTATCACAAAGATGAACTTCGTCGGCAACTATTATAAGGCCGGCATAAACTCAACAGGCAGCCTCGCTTTCTCGGAAAGTACTACCACCGCCAGAGCCTGGTTCAGCGTTAACTGCATGAACGGCAGCTATCCCGACGATCCGTGGTCGCTTGTAAGCTTCAGCAAGTTTTCAGACGGAGACTTGAAAGCTTATAAACTCTCAAGCCCGGCCCCGGTCCCGGCAGTAAAGACCGATGACGCGTTTGCCGCTTACAAGCGTGTTCTTGCGGAGGCCGGCGCCGTGCTTCCTAAACGGGACGCCGTGGACACCCGAGTTGTCAGCGAAGTAAGAAACGGCACGGGAAAAATCATTGATGATGAGGAGCAGATCGGCGGCTGGCCCGAGCTGAAATCCACCGAACCGCCTAAAGATTCCGACCGGGACGGTATGCCCGATGCATGGGAGAAGCAATACGATTTGGATCCCATCGATCCCGCTGACGGAAATGCGGACACGAACGCCAACGGCTACACGAACCTGGAGGAATACCTCAATAGCACAAAACCGTGATTCTATAAAAATCCGTTAACATTCAGATTTTCGCCGGCGATTATTAATTCTATCGGTGCGCCGATGGGGGGACTATCTAATTTCAAATTTCTCTTTGAAGAAACTCAGAGACTTCAGTTCGGCATACGGTAAATACAGAAATGAGCTATAATGACCCGACAAAAGATAAACCACCTCCGGCTTACCCATAGCCTTCCAGAGCTGGTCGCAGCATTTTCTGGGAACAACCCGATCAAACATTGCAGTAAACATCAAGACCTCTCTGGCATCGGTATACTGCGCCAGCCTGAGAGGATCCGTTATAACTTTATCGGATAATTCGGAATATATTATTTCTGAACTGATGCCCGTTTCGATCAGCTTTTCCTTGTATTCCCTGATTTCTTTTTTGTCAGTAAGAAGATTTATGTCTGCAATGCTGCCGCCGGCAAGGCCAATTACGGTACACTTCAATCTTTCATCCACACCGGCCACCATGCTTGCCCTTATGCCGCCGAGACTCAAACCCAAACACCCAAGTCTATCGCTATCGACTTCTTCTCTTTCAACTAAGTAGTCCAGAATCTGTCTGTTATCCAAAACGGTTTGTCTGAAATAATCCTCTACTTCTTCAGCGGTCTCGGTATCATCCAGATCTGCATGGCGATTATGTACAACAGCACAATTAAAGTCATTTGACGCAAAAAGTTTGGCAAAACCCCTGACTGAGAAATCGATTCCGCCCGATATCGGCAAAATAAGAATTGTAGGGAATTTCCCCGGTTTTTTCTGTACGTAGTAGTCGATCTTTATGTTTTCAGTGTTAAAAACATTCAGGGCCGAAGGAAACTCTATCCTCTCAACAACGTAACGTTTCTTTTCACCTATCTTTTCAACTTTCGCATCGATTTGCTGCCTGGGATAGCTATAATATTCCAGCATTTCGGCGCTTCTTTTGCTCGGGCCTGTATAATCCGGATCACATTTATAATGAGCACAGGAAGACAACAAGACCGTGCCGGAGACAAGAATTAACTCAAATACCTTAGATCTTATTAGCACTTTTGATTTCGTATTCACTACCTTCACCTTCTTTGACATAGCTTGTTGTGCTCGCTGCAAGATCATCTTTTTCACCAGGATTTTGCTCTTCCGCCAAAGCGGGATATCCAGGCAGTTCCTTCATTATACCTATCCACGCACTCTCAAAGGCTTCTTCCATAGCGATTGGCTCTTCTTTAATTCTCTCGTTCGCCAAAGTCACATCGGAAGTTGCGCTGAAAACTTTGTTTCCTGTCCTTGTATCCCATATCTCCATACCCAGCATTCCGCTGACTATTTGAGTTTGGAGGAATTTTATACCAACCACTGAAAGCCTCCCCTGGCTCCACCGATTGATATCTAATAAACAAGGCAGGATAAGATAATCAGCCCCGATTTCCTTTGCTAAGAATTCGAGGTCTGATTTCCTGAACATGCCGTTTTCCTGGTAGAATTTTCTCATTTCCGCATGTCTTTGGCATATGCCCCTTTCATTCAATTTGTTTGCAAGATCCGTGAATGATAAGACCTCAAGCCTTTTATTGGGTACGTTTTCCGAATCTTCTTTATTCCCAAGGCCCAGGAATGAAAAAGTGAGTTCGCTCTTAGAAATTTCGTAGTCCTTCTGATACCCTTTCTTCAGAGATCTTGCTAAAGAGTCAGAGACTTCAGTTCTATGCTGCTCTTTACCTGTGCTCGTTTCCGCCAATAGAATGTATATCTTTCCTTCCAGTCTTTCGACTAATTTATATTCATCGGAAACAGGAGAGATCCTTACTGTTTGAGCTCGCTGTTCAAAGTTTCCCGAACAACCTGCAAATGATAAAGAAACCACTGAAAGTAGAACTACATGAAAAACCGGCTTAAAATTCTTTTTGTTCATTGTCAACCACCCCTCTTGATCAGCATTATCATTTTTATTCAACCGCCGTCAAATCGAGACTACCATTACTGATGTAACCGCAACAAAAGGCGTCGAACTAACTGGCGCTACACGCTTATGAAATCCCCAAAACTGTATGGCTACCGAACAAATCCAACAATTGAATCTATCGATCAGGCAGCTTGTTACTATGTTCGACAGGGATAGCTGAAAGCTCCACATCTCCCCCTTATCTACCGCCCCAGGTACATTCTATAAACATCAATATATCATATTAGTCAACGGATGTCAAGAGAATTTTATCATGAACGTCACTTGTAAGTCACAGGCAGGAAATGATTGGTTAGCATGGTCCGAAAAATTTTCTAATACTGCTTCTTAAGACCTGTTCGACAATGTGCAATCTCAGCCTTGACGTTGCTTTTTGATCAATTTGCTTTGTTATTATTGGATGTGCCGGATTTAAAGTTGACTTTCGGAGAAAACAGAAACTTGATTCTGAAAAGTTAGGGGGCTACGAAAAAAATGTGTTATGGAGCTAAAAAATCCGGGATTTATCATCCACGGAGGTCGGCAAAAATGCACCTTGGTATTTGTGATGACATCAGAAGCAGGAGCGAACGAGAGTATTTTCAGGCTCAATTAAATAGACGATTCATGCCCATCAGCAAAGCGATAATAGAGATGCCACCGATAGCTCTACCAATGTAAAATCCGCTTTCAAACGATGGTGACTTTGCGTTCTATTGGACAATCGTACCTGCCCATTCTTCATATGTTTCACCTGTGCTTGCCGGATTCAACTCAAAAGCTTCTTCCAGTTTCATCTTTTTTCTATTTTTAATGTGTTACCGATAGCTATCGTGGGGCTGTTTATAGACTCGGTCCACGTGACCGTCCAGGAAGTTCACATTTACGCCGCCTTCTGTTGAACCGGGCTTGCGGCCGTGAGGGAAAATCCCCTGCTTTCGGAAGAAATCGCATACCACCCAAATTTCTGCCGGCGCCGCTTTAATGCATTGATTGAATCGCTGGTTTTGAACGTCAACTTTGCCTGTCTCGCCCAGCCAATCACGATGGGCATCCATCCCCTGCAATGTTAGCTGCCGCGGCAGGAAATAGGTAGGGTCGCGCCATGTTCCTCCATCCGGCCCCGGCTTGTTTGTCATGAAGCTCCAGTATATGTATGTGACGTTGCCTGCGAGGCGGTTTTCAGGAGTATCGATCACCGAGTCCACGCCTCCGGTGGGTACTCCCCCATTCGGATCATTCGCACATTGCTCCATGAATTTGGCCTGAGGGCAATAAAAGGCTTCCATCAGAATTTCATTATTGTAGGCGTTAAGTCTTTCCAGTAAGCCCGAATGCGGATTGTGCTCGGTTGGCTCCAAAGGATACCACTGCCTGCTGTCATCGTCGGCGTACATAATCAACGCTAAGTTTATCTGTCTCAGATTGCTCAGACAAGTTGTCTCGTTAGCTCTGAATCGAACCTTGTGCATCGCCGGGACCAGTATAGCCATTAGCACGCTGATCACAGCAATAACTACTAATAGCTCAATTAAAGTGAAGCCCCTGTTTAATCGACTATTTTCTCTCATTCTATGTATAATATTACCTGTGTTCCTCTATAAGTCCATTAGTAGGTTTATGAAATTCGATCCAGAGGCCGTAATTGACATTATCGCTGCCTGGTGGATTCGGCCTGTGAATTTTCCATTCTTTGATTTGCAGCACTTTCATAATTTGCCGCAGCTCATCCGCCGCTTCGTCCAGGTCATATTTCATTTTCCTACCCTGCCCGGCGCGTATTTTTTTCGCCGTTGCAACGGGCAGATTCCTTGAAAAGCCACGCCCAATATAAGCAACCGCTCCGGGTTTGAGGACCCGATATATCTCGCTGAATGCGTTGGTCTTGCCATGCCAGAAAGGAAACGAACCTCTGCTGACGATGATATCCGCGTAATTGTCACGAAAAGGAAGGTCGCAAGCATCGGCTAAGATAGCACTGACACGGTGGCCGAAACCTCGCTGCTGCGCCTGCTCGTAAAAATGCGGAAAGAAATTAGGATTGATATCGGCGTTAATCCAATGCAGCCGGGAGCGCTCGCACAGTTCAAGAATGAGCGTACCCGGGCCGCTTCCGAGATCTATGCCGATACCTTCCTTCTGGCGCAGGTTGAAATCCGTAACAATCTGCTCGGCCAGGGGAGCATAAACGGGCGCTAGTGTTCCCTGGCTTGCCCTTATCATGCGAAGCGCAGCCTGCTCGGTATATTTCTCGTTCGGTTGTGAGGGAGCGTGTTTAACCGTAGCACAACCAGCGCTATACAAAAGTAATACCATAATAGGTAAATGGAAACGCCGCAAAAGTTCCATCATAAGACTAATCCCCATTTGCCGCATAATCAGGCGGTCTGTAGACCAGTCATTTAAGGCAAGCTGACAATAACCTTCCCCTGCCACTGCCCATGCACAGGATTTGTCCATCTTCGAGACTAACGATGGCACGGCCGTCACGGTCTATGGCCAGCCCCCAGGTAACCGGGGCCGCCGGTATCGCATGTGACCAGAGGACTTTACCGTTCTGAAGGTCCAGAGCAACAATCTCCGATTTGCAGGCCACCACAACGGCGTTTTTGCATACCGCCATTGCGACACTTTCTTTGCAGTCGTAATCCCACAACGGCTTGTCCTTGATTCCGAGCCTGCTCCAGTTAATATTGAAACGATTGCCGGGATTTGTCATCTTTGCTCTTAACAACTTTTTATCAAGCCGATCAAAACATAAAATCTTTTTGTTATTCTGGTTGCTCACCCAGACGACATCCCGGCCACTGCTCGATGCAAGGAAAACCTTGTCAAAAACAGTAGCATCGAAAACATCGTATTTCGGGTGTGCGTAGAACGGCTTGCCGCAGGCTACTACCTGATCGCCGAGCAGAGAAAGTTCCCAGCCTCGGGGAGCTTGTGAGGCAACAAGATTGTTTTGTACAAGTGCTCGAACCGCATTGTCATCGTTAAGGCATTTTCCATCTGAAGTGCTATATACCGCCGGCGAAACAGCATTGCCCCCGGCGAGATAAAGCTTGTCGCTGTAAAGCATCATATGGCCATGCGCGCTGATGCCGGTACGTGCCTGCCGATTGAGGTGGCCGGATGTGTTATTCTGCCACTTTATCTTTCCGGTAGCAGCATCCAGGGCATAAACATAAGTGCCATCGTAGTTGACGATACCCGCTGCAACGTAGGCTATCCCATCTTCAACCAGCACTCCGCTGGCGGCCGGCCAGGTTGACAGAAACGAATCATAAACCGGTATCATTCGTTCTGCCGGAGCGGCACGGAACCGCCAGAGCAGCCGGCCGGTCTGGGCTTCAAAGGCATATACCCATCCGTCGCCGGAGCCAACAAGGGCGCGGCTGTTCGAGATAGTCGGTGGAATACGGACCGTTCCAGCCGTATAAGCCTTCCAGCGAAGTTTACCCGTCGCCGCATCCAGCGCTCGCACAATACCATCGGGTCCGCTGGCAAAAACAAGCCCACCGGCGGCTACCGGAGCCGTCGGAAGTGGAAATGCCGGCGAGAATTTCGTTTTTGGATCAAACCGCCATAGCAACCTAACTCTTTCAGGGATGACTGCTGTTGTTGTTGCGCTGCCGGCGTTGTCTGCCCTGAAGGTTGGCCAGTCCGCTTCTGATACTTGTAAACTTGCAACCTTTGTCTGCTCGTCAGCCACTTTTTCAAGGCGTTCGGCTTCAGTGGCCGGGACGGTGAAGTCGAATCCTGCCGCCGGGGCCAGTGAGGTAATGCCAAAGATCGTAAGCTGACAATCACATACCGACGGCCAAAAGTACAAAAGGCCGTTGGCTATCGTTACGCCATCATGGCACGGTGGACGCATCGGTGAAACAAGCTGAGGAAGACCGCTGGAAATATCGAGCCTTGTGGAGCCGCCGCTTGCTCGGTAAAAAATCGCATCAAGGGTCCCTGTGGGCCTGGTACACGCACGACGCCCCGTCTTGAGCTCAGCCATCACCTCACCCGTTAAGGGATTGAATTTCATGCTTAAGCTGCCCACATCGTTTTGGCCGCTAAGGCCGTAGAGCCCGTCGTCCCGCAAAACCAACTGGAAATTATTGTAGGGATGTTCCCAAAGTACGCTGCCGTCTTTGGTCGAGACGGCAATAAGTTTGTCCACCTGGGGACCTGCAAAATATAATGCCTTGTCGGAGCACTTCAGGTAGCATGTTGTTCGCCAATTTGTGCGCCAGTCCTGCCGGTTCGAATACAGACCAAGTGACGCGAAAAGTTCAGGAGCATTATCCGGGGTCTTCCGCCAGAGAACCTCGCCGGTTTTAGCATTAAGACAAGCCAGATAAGCTCCAAATCGAAAGATGTAAATACGCCCGTTTTTCATACACATAGCTCGGCCGTCAACAGGCTTATCTTCCCGATAACTCCATAGGACCTCTTTGGTCTTCGGATTGATGGCCAGCACATTTCGACCGAAACCCCATGGATGTGCCTGGTAGGCCGCTTGACTGTCTTCGATGTCGTCGGGCTGGTTAAAACCCCTCGATATTGGATTCCAGGGCCAGCCATGTGCTTCCCGACGCCACCGTTGTGTCGGGTCTCTTTGCTCCTGCTCGCCCATGAGTGCATAGAGCACGCCATTTTCGAGACCCATCCACTTCCAGAATGTCCCACCGGCCAGTTCAGTAGGCGGGATTATCTCGTCCATCAATTGGCCGGTTTCAGTGTCGATTAATTTACAGGATTTGTCATCGCCGATATATAAAATTGCAGGCGTTGCTATCATCGTGTTGCGATGAATCATAACACCCTCGTTCAGATCGCGCTGCCAAAGCAGCGTGCCGTTGTATCCATTGAACGCCACGAGCTTATTAAGGAAGGGTTCTTCCCGCTTCTTGAAAGCCACGTGTCCGAACGCCTTGAACACTCTGCCTGCTGAGGCTACTGCGACCTGAGGCACTGGCGCGTATCGCGGCTCAGCTAAAAATTGTGTCAGATAAGGCGCAAGGATAACTTTGTCCTGAGACTGCGGGTTGTTGTCCGGGCCGTGATATGGATGACTCCAATCATCGATTCCTTTGGAAGAGGGTTTAATGAGAACCTTGTTTCCCAGTATCGCTTTACCGCCCGGGCGCAGGATCCTGAGCGCATCGGCTTCGGAAACGTCGGTTTCCTGTCCGACGTCGATCAGCACATCGGCCAGGTTATCCGCCAGGTGCAATCGTGCTAAGGAGCCTTTCTCGATAAAGATACGATTGCCGTAGAGCCCGGCATCGTCCGCGACTTCACACGCGGCATGTACGTCCTCGGCACTCGGCAGTTGAAGATAGATCAACAGTTCGCTGTCATCGACGAGCTGCAGAGCGTGTTTACACGCGGCTTCGCCGAGCACGACGCAGATTCCACGAGTGACACCGATTTGATCGAGCAGGCTCTGGCCCTGGTTTGCCTGACAAACGATAGACTGATTGAGCAAAAGACATGCTGCTGCGACCAACAAACTCATCCTAATAGCTCTCATTTTTCTCCCTTTCAAAATATTATCCCGGGTATCGGTTTACTCAAGCAACCGTCCCTGACTCATCTTTAAGCTGCGCGTGGAATGAGCGGCCGTTCTGGTATCGTGGGTAACAAGCAACGCACATCCACCCTCAGCGACATATTGACTGAGGTAGCCTAACACAATATTCGCATTACGCTCGTCCAGATTTCCGGTAGGTTCGTCAGCTAATATAATTTTCGGCTTATTCAAAAGAGCTCTCGCCAGAGCCGTACGCTGCCTCTGGCCGGTGCTAATCTGAGCCGGCACATGGCCGGCGCGATCATCCAGGCCGAAACGACTGATGAGTTCCCGCGCTCTTTGATCAGCCTCTTTGGTCGGCAAGGCCAGCGACGGAGCTAAAATGTTCTGACGTACTGTCAGGTAGGGAATCAGGTGAAACTGCTGAAAAACGAAGCCTATCATGCGGGCCCGCATTTTGCTCCGCATCTCGGGACTCATCCCATAGGGGTCAGAACCATCCAAGTTCACCTGCCCGTTGCTTGGTCGCATAAGACCGCCGGCGGCCAACAGCAGTGTAGTTTTTCCACAGCCGCTTGGGCCGCATACTGCTAAAAATTCCCCTGGCTGAACAGACAACGAAACCTTATCGAGAGCTGTCACCTTGCCTTTCGGGCCGTTAAAAATCTTAGTAACATTTTTGAACTCGACCATCCTGTTATCCTAAAAACTCATAATTGAAAATCCAAAGCACAAACCGAAATCGAAATTCAAATGTCTCAACGACACTAACATTGAAGATTTAGAAACTTGTCATTCGAGTTTATCCGACGCTGCTCAGAAAAAGCTCGCTTCGAAATTTGACTTTGGACAGTCCGATTTATCATTTGTGCCTTTTGAACTGCATCTGGTTCTGTAAAGATTTACTCCTCTCTCAATACATCTGCCGGGTCCTGTCTAATTGCGAATATGGTTGGAAGCCAGCCGGATATGACGGCCAACATCGGCGCTGTAATCAGGCACAGCAAAAACAGACCAGGATTGAACAGCTCACCAGCAGTAGCAATTCCTTCCATATCGTCCTCCAGCACGATCGCGAGCCACCTGCCTAAACCGAGACCGGCAAAGATCCCCAAAAAACCTCCGAGTAATCCCATTATCAGGAACTTTGAAAGAAACAAAAACATAATTTGCCCTGCTCGGAAACCTATCGCTCTTTGAATTCCAATTTCAACTTTACGGTCACGGACGTTGTTAAACGCAAGTAATCCGATCCATACAGCGCAAGCTACAATAACTAAGGGTACCAGCACAGCGGCAAAAAATTCGCGTTCAGAGCGCATCTGAGTTCTATGCCGCCTCTCTCTCTCAACTGCCAATTCTGCTTCCTGACCGACTTTTGCTCTGGCCTCGGCTCTGGCAATAGCCTTGGTCCCCATCTCGATAACCTGCGTTTCCGGAAGAATCCGCCTTATCTCTTCTCGAACCTTCTCCAGCAGGTCTTCCACTCCCTCGCAAATACATTCAAGAGCCAAAATCGCATTAATAAGCCCTTGTTTGTCGAGAAGCTCCTGTGCCTGGCTTAGATGAATCCACGCCGTATAATCATCTTTGCTGCCGCGTTCTTCATGGCATTTATGTACAGTGAATTCCCTGCCAAGAAGCTTAACCTTGTCACCGGTATGAAGTCCGAGGCTGTAGTGCAATCCATATCCAAGTACAATAGTGCCCGGGAGCACCGGCTGAACAAGAGGCTTTCTCGGATCTTTATGGAGATTCGGGACTTCGCCTCGCGTCCCGATCAGAGTAATCGTGCGATTTTTCTCCGGCCATTTTATTCTTTGCTGCAGGCTCGGCAAGAAATGACGAACGACAATAATTCCCGAATTCGCCAAACGCGTAACGTATTCCTCCGGCATGTATTCTGAAGGATAACCTTTCATGTGCAAGTCTCGAATATCCTGTTGTTTTGGAAGAATCAAAAGGTTAAACATCAGTTTCAATGTTGCCTTTCGCATTTCATCTTTCAAAACCGCCATCTTTTTCTCGGTTTCTTCCTCTTTTTCGTTCAATATCTTCTGAGTTTGAAGGTCATGTAGCTTCAGCAACGTCAACGCTCCCGTCAGCGAACCAACGGCAATGACAACAGCAAAAATTCCTGATGCAAAACCACGCCAGCGGTGCAGTATTTCCCTTGTAAGTATGTGCCAAATTTTCACAATTGAATTCTTTCAAAAATCATAACCAATTTCCCCTCAGGTCGTCAGTCCTGCCGCAAAACGACAGCCGGATCCTGCCTGGCAGCAATTATTGCAGGAAGCCAACTGGCTGCCACCGCGATTGCCACCGCCACACATACCGCAAACCCAAGCAGCTTGAAATTTAACATCCACTCATACCTGCTTTCACCTACCGGCTCCGACCAATTGCTGCCGAAAAAGCTTCCAGCGAAGAATCCGAGAATCCCGCCGAAAAGGCCGATCACAATGGCTCTTGACAAAAAAATGCAAAGTATCTGCCGGGAGCGAAAACCCAGTGTGCGAAGTATTCCTATCTCCGTGCGTCGCCCCCTTACATTCCCCACCGCCAGTAATGCAATCCACACGAGGCATATAACCATTACCAATGAAATCAGAATCCTGATAAAACGTGTCCTGGCTGCTCTCAACTGAGCCATACTTTCCCTCTCCCTTTCAATAGCAGCCTTTCCTTCATCTTCCACTTCAGTATAGGCATGTACTTTTGCAAGAACATTTGATGCCTTTTCAATCACCTGTGCGCCCGGTAGTATCCGTGTAATTTCGGCCCTGACTTTTGGCAGGTTTGCCCATGCGCTGCGGCATTCAAAAGCAAGAATCTCGTTTATCAATCCTTTTTTATTAAGTAGCTCCTGTGCTTCCTGCAGATTTATCCATACTGTCATATCTTCTTCTGAGCCAGACTCTCCATTGCACTTTTGTACAACAAAATCATTGCCCATAAATCGGACCCTGTCACCAACATTCAGTCCAAGTCCCTGTTGGACTTCGTGACCCAATACAATCTTTCCCCGTGGAACTTCCTCGAGGCTCAACTCATGGGAATAGCTAGCGGGATTAACAGCTTTTTTGTCCGATGTCCCTACAAGAATAACCGACCATTTTGTTTCGGGCCACCTCACCTTCTGGCGCAGTCTTGGCACCAGGTGCTCAATAGTAACAATCTCGGACTGCCGAAGCCGAGAAAGGTATTCCTCCGGCATATGCTTCTGTCCGTAATCATCTGCATACCAGTCGCTGAGGTTTTGGTCTTCAGGAAGAATAACGATGTTAAATCCGAGTTTTTGCATTGCTCTCCTGACGTCATCTTCCAGAATTCGCATCTTATCCTGAGTCTCAATTTTTTTTTGTACGAGAATTGTTTGCGTCCGGGCATCATGTAATCTCATGAGTGTCAGCGAACCAGCAAGGCATCCTACAGCCACCGCAACAGATAGTAATCCTAATGCAAAATTGAGCTTGCGATGTAGAATCTCTCTAATTATCAAACGTGAGATTGTCATAAATTTAGAATTTAGAATTTAGAATGAAGAATTTTGAATTCTCAATTCTCAATTCCTAATTCTTTATGAATGTCCCTTTATAAAATGGCTCATGGCGAATGTCCCAAAAGCAGCAACCACCAGTATGACCCCCAAAGACACGGCGGTCGTTCTCATCACACCGAAGCCATGAACCTTTTGCTCCGGAGCCTGGGCCGGCTCCGGCAAATCGTCAATTAGCTCACGTGAGTCAGGACCCGGATTAACTGCTGCGGCAACAACTTCTCCCTGTGCATTGAGACCTGCATCGGCCGGCTCATCCGGGAAAACACCGGTCAGCTCCGGCAACGGCTCTACGGCCGTCTCGTAGAATTCATGGTAGAATTGCATAGCCGCGGCGTCCCAGTTTTCAGCCATCAGTAAATCTACGCCGGGATTGAGCATTTTGATTTCGCAGCCGCATGGGCCGGTTATAAAAGCGATGGCTTCTCGAAGATTGTCAACGTTAATTCCTTCGCCGACCAGCGCAAAAAGCGTCCGGCCCCGGCCAAACGTCGGAAACACAATCGGCTCATCGGAATACTCGTGAAGGTCCGGCTCGCTTTTCAAAAGCACCTCCAGAAACACCTGCTCTTTGGCATCGGAGCGTGAGACGGGCAAAATTGAGAATTTGTATGTGACCTCAGGCGCTTGAAGCTGTTCGGCAATCGTTGCCGCCATTTCCTTCAATTTTTTCATCGCCTCATCCAGTTCCCGGCTTATTAACTCCATCGCCGATTTGTCTTTATCGGCATTACCCGACTCGACAAAAATCCATACTGCGGTCTGACCTTCTATGAGGCGTTGCGCCAACTGGCGGCGTTTCGGTGAATCAATCATCGCCTCGACCTTCGCCGGCGTGAATTGGCCGATCCAGAACGGAATGGCCCTGCCTTTACTGTTCGGATACCAAAGGACAAGGGCCGGCAGAGTTTCCGGTACCGGGCCGCCTAAAAGATTTTTAAGATCGTCGGCTTCGGGTGATGCCAGGTCAATCGGCGATACCTTTAGATTAAGAAATTCCGCGATTCCGGTCTGTAACAGCATGGCCGCCGGATCATCGTCAGCTAACGAACCGTTATGGATTACTACCCCTTCATAATAATCAGCCAGCCAGCGTTCAAGGGCGTAGCGAAAAACCGGTATCGAGCAGGCATAAGCCGGATATGAGGACAAAACAAGAAATGCCCCTGCTAGAAATAAAATCCAAAATCG